>JAGWSG010000043.1 GCA_028876335.1 Acidobacteriota bacterium | reverse complement strand
GCAATTCCGATACGGCCCTTATAGAGCGTTTCAAGCTCGGCGAAAAGTTCCTTGCAAGCTTCCAGATCGCTCTCCGAATCTGCTTCCGTTCCGAAGACATGAGGCACCAGAAGTACCGTGGCGTCCCCTTCTTTGATGAGGAAGTCAATGACAGAGAGAACGGTTGTTCTGTAGTTCGATCGAATTCCAAACGAGTTGTGGTTCCCGCACGCATCGCGATAAAGCAATCCGCTTACATTGACACCAACCAGGGGTCCCGTGTGCTGTGCAAAGATATTGATGCCGTCGATATCGTGGCTGGTTGGCGCAATATTGTCGATACCGAAAGCCATGTCGTAACAGAAGGCGGCATTCGCTGGCCGCGGCGCCCCATGATCTGCGCCAAACATTTTGTCGAGACTAGTGAAGTCTCTGCAGAATGCGCGATCCGAGCGGCGAACGATCTGCTGAGCTAACCAATGTGCAAACGAACCTTTGAAAGGGCCGTAGGTCTGCGGGAGCTGAATGAGAGGCTTGCCGAGTACCAATGCCAGAATCTGCGGCAGAGAAACGTAAAGAAAACGCGGCAGACCATAAAGGTCGCTGAAACTGTCGCCGCCTGAGACCGCTGTAAACAATTCTGCTTCACAAATAATGCGAAAAACGCGATTGCGTTTCATGATTGCCGTGCGAAGACTGCTGAAAGGAAAAATGCGGCAAATGATGGCCAGAAGGAGCAGCACTGCGATATTGTTTGGCAGCCAGAACTTCTTCGAGAAGCGCATTTGGACCAGAGGTATCGCAATAGAGCCATCTTCGTTCATTACGGTCCTGGTCACTTCCGGCTCATAATCCAGGAAGAAAAGATGCGCCTCTGGATAGCGCTTGTGCAGACAACGTACGGCGCCAGCCGCCAACGCGCTCACGCCAAGGTTTGGCGTTTCAAAGGTCGCGCCTAACATTGCAATCGATTTGGGTGAGTTCTTTGTCATCGTTCCAATTCCAAGCATTTCGATCAGGTATTGATTACGGGTTTAAGCAGCCGCGGGAGTTTGCGGAGAGGAATTTGCTCTCTCCGATTTAAATTCGTGCCAGAGTATCCGACCGCTATAGACGCCAAAGGTGCAAGCCAGGACGAGTGCGATGACCATGCGATAAGGACCAAGCGCGGTGAAGTGAATTGCACGGACAATTGCCGCTGCGCCAACTGCCGCTATGAGTAATTGCTTGTTTTGTCTGCTCCACTTCAAGGGAATCTCACGCCGGAGCACGGCCCATACAAATGTGAGGTAAAGCAATGTGCTGGCGATAAATCCGATGCCCAGGCCTTCCAATCCAAACTGATGCACTGCTATCCATGTGCACGAAAGAGTGACAATTCCGTTAAAGCTTTCCGTCATCAAATAAGTGGATGGCTTGCACCGAGCAAGGATCGCGTAGGAAATCGTCCAACTTGAAAATTTGAATAAATCGCCAATCAGCTGCCACTCCAGGATGCCCACCGTTGGCATAAAGCTGCGCGAGTACAATATCGGCACAATGATGGGAACAAGGGCCAGCGTGAACAGAATTACCGGAGCAGCCAGCAGCATAATGAGCCGGGTCTGCTCATTAATCAGGCTCACCATGGCGCGCGGTTGCTCGCGTACCCCTGAAATTCTTGGATAGTAGTCCTGGGTCATTGCTGTGACCAGAAAGCTGAGGTAACTCACCGCAATTGCCGATGCAGCTTTGTAGTAACCGACACCTTCCGCATCCAGCAGGTGTACAACCACCATGGGCATTGCCAGGGTTACGCCCTGCCCGGCGGTATAGCTTGCCACGTATGGAATACCAAACGAAACCAGTTCCTTCGCCGCTGCCAGCTTTTCATTCCAGCTTGGCGTAACTGGAGATTTGCCCACAGCGGAATGCAGAAAGTATCTACTGGCCATCCAGCCAAGAACGGAACCAAGGAGTACGCCCGGTACTACGCCCTTGTCTTTCCAGAGCAATACGCACAGCACAGGCGCGCCCGAGTTGAAGCACGCATTGACCATGCCGTACTTGGCCAACGCTCCTACGCGATGCCACGCGTTAAGAATCCCGTTCTGCACATTCAGCGAAACCGTGAAGAGCAGCGCAAACACCATTACTGCAAGTGCTCCACCATGATCCGGAGATCCGAGCGCCCACTCGCTCAATTCGCGGCGGAATACTGCCATGATGATGAGTACTGGAAAACCAAGTGCTCCCACCACCAGCCATGCGCCGCCGCACAAGGCCGCCATGCGGGCATGGTTGTTCTCTTTGGCGGCAGAGGCGCCCATGCGCACCACGCCTGTGGCGACCCCCATGCCAACAAACATGCTTGCCACTAGCACGAAGCTCTGTAGCAGGCCATAAAAGCCATATCCAGCGGGATGCAAGATGCTGGCAAGAATGCGCGAAGACACCAGGCCAACAACGATGCTCACCGCAGAGCTTCCGCTCAGGATGGCTGTTGCTTTAAAGATTGATTTCAACGCACGAACTCACTCACTGCCTGAATGACGGCCTCAATTTCCTCGGGTTTGAGGTGCGGCCCCATCGGGAGGCTCAGCACCTCTCGGTGCAACTCCTCGGTAAGAGGAAGGCTCCCTTGCGTCCATCCAAGTTGACGATAAGCCTCCTGCATGTGCGGCGCAACCGGGTAATGTATGAGCGTTGAAACACCGCGCGACTTGAGAAATTCCATCATTTCTTCGCGCTTCTTTGTCCGAACAACAAAGAGGTGGAAGACAGGATTGGCCCACTCGGGCACGTAGGGAAGCACAAAGTCCTTCTTGTCCTTGAAAGCCTCAAAATATTTGGTTGCTGCGGCATTGCGACGAGCATTCCATTCATCGAGTTTGCGCAGTTTCACGCGCAATACAGCGGCCTGCATGGAGTCAAGCCGCGTGTTGAAGCCCTGCACTTCGTTGTAGTACTTCACCCGAGACCCGTAATTGCGCAATACGCGAATACGATCCGCAATCTCGTCGCTGTTGGTCGTTATCGCGCCACCGTCTCCGAATGCGCCAAGATTCTTTCCCGGATAAAAACTCCAACCCGCCACGTCGCCGAGTCCGCCAACGCGCACGCCTTTGTAGCGTGCCCCTTGTGCCTGCGCGGCATCTTCAATCACAAACAGGCCCTTGCGTCGCGCAATCTCCAGAATCGGATCCATATCGGCGGCTTGTCCGTAAAGATGAACCGGCATGATCGCCTTGGTCTTCGGCGTAATGGCAGCCTCCACCTTGGCCGGATCCATGTTGTAGGTGCGCGCATCAGGCTCCACCGGTACGGGCGTTGCTCCCGCATAACTCACCGCCAGCCAGGTCGCAATATAGGTATTGCTGGGAACCAGAACCTCATCGCCGGGACCGACTCCAAGTGCACGGAGCGCCAGGTGAAGTGCGTCCAGACCGTTGCCGACGCCAATGCAATGCTTGATGCCCAGATAAGCCGCGAACTCCTGCTCAAAAAGTTCAACTTCTTTGCCTAGGATGAATGCGCCGCTGCTCATGACCTGTTCGACCGCGCTGTCGATTTCGTCTTTCAGTTCAAAATAGGTTGCGCGGAGGTCAAGGAATG
>JAGWSG010000008.1 GCA_028876335.1 Acidobacteriota bacterium | reverse complement strand
CAGTGGTGCAATTTCGTACGCGGACATCCACAAGATTCGTGGGGTATCGATGTGGGTACTGATTCAAGAAGTCTAATTAACTCATGCATAATCAATGGATATGGCTCCCTGGGGTAGAAACGTAAGTTATTGATAATAAGTAACTTGTCTGATGCGCGTACTCGTAACGCCGATGATGCCAATGGCACGATATGAATCTCTGTTTGGCAGCCGTCGTTCAGCTCTTCTTGCCGACTGTCTGACGCAAGCTGGAAAAAGGATCGTTCGACCTAGGGTCGGGCGGATATTCCAATTAATTCTCTCTCCATAAGATTAACCAGGCCATTGTTTGCTGCACAGATATGCGAATGCATCAGGCGCGGTTCTCAGCATGCAAAGAGAACCAGTAAAATCGCCGCCAGCAGAACATGCAACGAACCGGCCGTAATGCGAACATTCTGAGCAGTCCGTCGAACGGACGCAATTCGGCCGTTTTGAATTCAACCGAGTTACAGCTGGGACATACGTGCCTGGTCCAGATCAGTTGCGGTAACCACACAGGCCGCTGTCGGCTTGCTACACGCATTTTCTCCTCCATCCGATGCGCTACAACCGGCGCAGGTTTTCTGAATCAGAGTGCATGTCGAGCCATGCAAGCAGCGCGCTTATGCTGCCAGTTGCCATCGCCATACACGAATCGGCAGCCCCGTAATAGAGTCGGATCGTATCTCCGTCGGCGCCAATGACTTGCCCGCAGGGGAACACAACGTCCTTCACATCTCCGCTGCGCTCATAGGGAGCTTCCGGCCCAAACATCCAGGAATCTCCACGTTGCAGACAGATCTCCGGATTTTCCAGGTCGAAGAGTGCAAGTCCGAGGCGATAAATGCTACCTGCGGCGGTTTGCCGGACTCCGTGGTAGATTGTCAGCCATCCCTTCGATGTCTCAATCGGCGGCGAGCAGAGTCCGATTTTGTTAGCATCCCACCATCCGCCGCGGCGTGCTTCGAGCATGACCTTGTGGTTCCCCCAATGCCGCAGGTCCGGCGAATAGGAGAGCCACATGTGCGCGCCCGTAGGCGTTACCGGGCGGTGAATCATGGCCCAATAGCCATTAATCCTGCGCGGCAGCAATGCCGCGTCCTTATCTTCGGGCGGCATGATAACACCGAGTCGTTCAAAGGTTCTGAAGTCCTTGGTTAATGCGAGCGATACGCCAGGACCACCGCGCGCGAACGAGGTATAAGCAATCGCATATTGATCGAGTTCGGGAACGTACGTAATCCGCGGATCTTCGATTCCCCAGATTTCTTCGGGGTATTCGCGCGGATTGGCCATCAGCGTGGGTTCGGAATCGATGCGCCATCCATCGATTCCGTTTGCAGAGCGGGCTGCACAGAGATGCGACAAGCCTGTCCGCTCCTCCACCCTGCAGAGCAAAAGGGTGTCTCCATCGGGCAACTGTACAGCCCCCGCATTGAAGACGCTGTTCATCGGATAGGGCCAGTCTTGCCGGGTGAGGATCGGATTTTCGGCATAGCGAGTAAACAGGGGAAGGTCTGTGCACTGTCCAGGCTGCAATGAGTCCGTGACGATAGGTTCCGACGATACTGCTGAAGAGGCATTCAGTCTCAAAGAGAAACGCTCATTTCCTGATGAAGTTGGTTTACGTTGGTCACTTTCTCCTCTCGCAATTCGAGGAGAGCCATCAGGAACGAAAGCGTTGATTCCGCACCCTGATTTTCATTTACGCGATCGGGATGAAGCCCGTCCTTGCATCCGCCCGTTGCAGCATCGTAAAGGGGAATCTGCAAATCGTTCTTGCCGAGAAACCAGCGGAAAATCTGCTGCGCTCGTTCAAGCCAACGCCGTTCGTGCGTCAGCCTGTAGGTTTCAAGGCAGGCGGAAATGGTGGCACAGGCTTCGACAGGCTGTTGATCGAAGCGGGCCTTCTCTTTGCCCTCGGTAAAGAACCCATTTGAGCCGATAGGCACGAATATCTGTTCGTCGTCTTGATGCTGCGCGGCCAGAAGCCATTCGAGGGATTCGATACCGGTTGCGATCATTTTTCTGTTCTCACTTTTCCATCCAGCCAGAATGAGCGCCTGCGACAACCTGGCATTCGAATAAGCGAGACTCTTCTCAAACCATTGCCAGGTCTCGGTGCAACTCTGCTCGTAGATAGCTAACAGCCGGTTGGCAAGTGTGTTGCGCGCGCCTTGAACGGCCCTGTCACCGGGAAACCAATCCAGATAAGCCTGCATTCCGAGGATGCTGAATCCCCATGCGCGCGGACTGGTGAAGGCCAGCGCGGCAGGTAAAGCAGCTTCAAACAGCCTGCCTGCCGCGCCGCGCAATCCGTCATCCTGCGAACGGCCGAGTACAGTTCCTAAACTCCACAGCGCCCTGCCGTGGCTGTCTTCTGAGCCTATGTCTTCCTGCCATTTCCGGCCATAGCCAAGGAAGTTTCTGAACCGCCCCGTATCCGAATCAAATGCCAGCCAGAGAAATGCAAGGTACCGGCGCGAGAGTGTGAGAGATTCGTCAAAGTAGGTGAATCCACCAGTCTCATTCAAAAGCGTTGACACGATGAGGGCGCGCGCGTTGTCGTCCGTCGTGTAGCCCTCACGCGAATTCGGCACGGTGAAGATCGCGTGCTGCAACATGCCCGTGTCATCGGTCATGTTCTGCATGTGCGCAATATTCAGTTCCGGCAGATCCACTGGAGCATTTAATGCAAGTCCATCCAATGGAGCTGGCCTTGGTCGTAGACTGCGCTCGAAACGCGCATGCTGGAAAGTTGCCATGTATGCCCGCGCTGTCTTTGGCCATATCGTCTCACGAGAATGCAGATACGCTCGCTTACGCATCGCATGACGTTCTGCATCATTCTCCAATAAGCTGAGCACAGCTTTCGCAATGGATTCAGGATCATCAAATGGAACAATCACCCCTCGTCCATTCGCAAGCAATTCCCTGGCATGCCAGTATGGGGTCGAGATAATTGCTTTGCCTGCACCAAGCGCTATCGCAAGCGTTCCAGAGACAACCTGCGCCTCGTGCCGGTAGGGCGTGACATAGATGTCCGCTGCGCCGACGTGCTCCATCAGTTCCTCGGTGCTCACAAAGCGGTTGTTGAAGATCAACTGCGAGGCAACGCCCAGTTGTTCAGCCAGCGCTGTCAGTTCTTCGCGGTAGCGCTCCCCCTCCCGTCGCCGAATATGGGGGTGCGTGACTCCGGAGACGAGGTACACCACGTTCGGATGCCTTGCCAATATCACCGGTAGCGCCCGTATGACGTTCTCGATGCCCTTGTTGGGAGAGAGCAGCCCGAAGGTCAGCAATACCGACTTTCCTTCCGTGCCGAACCTGTCCTTGAAATAGTTGGGGTCCACAAACGGCATTTCCGGCACTCCATGTGGAATAACATCGATGTTTTCAACGGGAAATGCGTACACATCGCGCAGAAGCTCGGCCGCCAACTCGCTCATGACGACCAGCCGATCGGAAAGTCTTGCAATTTCCTCCAACACGGCACGCTGATCCGTATCCGGGTTGCGCAAAACCGTGTGCAGCGTCGTGACCAACGGCATTTTCAGTTTGCGAAGCAATGTCAGAATATGACTGCCGGCACTTCCACCATAGATGCCATATTCATGTTGCAGGCATACCAGATCGTTGCCGTTGAAGTTAAGAAAATCGGCTGCGCGCTCATAGGATGCCAAGTCGTCCTGCTCGATCTCCAAACGCACTTCTTCCGGATAGTCATAGTTTGAGCCGGGATCATTGACGGGAATGGCAAACAGCCGCTCCGATCCAAATTCGGAGACGAGTGCTGTGCAGAGGTCTGTGGTAAACGTGGCAATACCGCACTCACGCGGAAGGTAGTTTCCAATAATGGCGATGCGCGTTGGCAAAGGATCACCTGTGGTCTTTGTCTCAAGGTGGCGCAGCGCTGTTGGAACATATTTCCCAGCAGGTTTCGCCGGATGCGTCATTTCGTGGAGAGTCATTTTGTCCTGCTTTCGTTGAAACCCCGATTGCGATGACGCTCAATGCAATCTCCGAAGGTCGTGCCCGGACCAGGCACGACTTGAAATTTTCCAGGGAAAAGCAGCGCGCTTGATTGGGTGGGGCTGCATGATCACCGCCGCGATATGGAAGCCGGAGAAACTGTAATGTCAACGGAATCAAGTTTGGAGGCGTTGAGTCTTTAGAACTCCTTCAACGCGCACTCCAAAGCTCGATATGTTGCGCATCCCTGCGCGTTTCTCGCGCATAACATGGAATGCCGACTTACTGCCGCGTGCTTTTCGATGCTGCCGGCGCCTGCGGATTGATGGAGCCGGTCGATGCGGGGGCTTCGCCCTTCGACGAATGTTCCGCAAGGGAATCCTTAGTGAAACCCGATGGGACTGGTTTCACCGCATCTGGTTTGTCCACGGAAGGGGTGGCTGTGTTGGATGCGGGATCGCAAAGATGTATCTTCGTGCGGAAGCGGGGTGACAGGTGGTTCTTTACATCACTTTGCTTATGCAGACTCATGGGGGCTCCAGTCGATCGGTTGCGTACTTGAAAGGTGCTCGTCTGAAGCGAAGCTAGTAAGGCCTGAGGCGAGAAAGCGAATGATCCAATCTTGAGCATACGCCCGAAACTGTTCGCGTGCGGACCATTTGCGCCAACTCGTCCATGAAGTGGCTAAGAGTCTTATCCGAACAAGAGCGCCTGCGCCATAAACACGTAACACGATTCCTTCAATCGAAAATCTGCCTAATCAGCGTTTTCGCGCGCATGGTCGCCTGTTGCTGATCAGGCAGCGGGCGTTATAAGCAACACGTCAATCACTGGAGGTGGATGATACGCTGAAATTGTCATTCCAGCATCGATCAGTTTTCGAATGATGGCAATGGCGGGCGACTCGCGAATATCGTCGGTATCGCACTTGAAGGCGAGTCCCAAGGCAGCCGGTTTTTGCCGCGGAGTGTCCAGAGAGCTGAGCGAACCTTGCTAAAGAACACATCGAGTTGTTGAGCGTTGATCCGGCGAACTTCTTCGAGGATACCTGAAGCCCAGAACGCATCGGAAGCGCAGTGAATGAATCGTGGCCAGTGCCCGCATGGCAGCAATCGAATTGCCGAAACTGCCGGTCAATGTGAATAATGAACAGGCGCGATCAAGCCTTTCCCAAAGTGCTTGCTAAATCAAGCGCTTCTTCGACTTCTTCATATTCAAGGGGGTTTCCTTGCGATTGCTGCTTTTCAGGGTGCTTATCTTTATTGCGGTCGCACTCGCCGCATTTTCAGTGGCTGGTTCAATCGGGATTCGTCCAAACAATGCCGTGATAGCCTCCGGCGCAGCCACTTCTATCTGTTCCAGTGATGACAGCGGGCTGAAGTTACCGCCCGGATTTTGTGCCACCATCTTCGCCGATGGAATCGGGCACGCTCGCCATCTAACTGTCGCCGAGAATGGCGTGGTTTACGTGAACACATGGTCAGGCCGTTATTACCCCCCCAACCAACCGGCAACGGAAGGCAGCTTTCTTGTCGCGCTCCAGGACACGACCGGCTCGGGAAGAGCGAACGTAATCAAGCGGTTCGGGGGGACGGAGCAGACCGGGGACCACGGCGGTACAGGTATCGCCCTTTACAAGGGATATCTCTACGCCGAAAGTAATGACCGCATTGTTCGCTACACGCTTTCCCAGGGCTCGATTGTTCCTTCGGGGCCTCCGGTGACTGTGGTTTCAGGGCTGCCTTTAGGGGGCGACCACCCGATGCATCCATTCTTCATCAGCTCAGACGGTGCTCTCTTCGTCGATGTGGCCACCGCAACGAACTCCTGCCAGATGAAGAATCGCATGCCTCTCTCGCCAGGTGCCCAGCCCTGTACTGAGCTGAAGACCAGAGGCGGGATCTGGCGTTACGATGCCATGAAGACAGATCAACATTTTTCTCCCGCTGAACGTTATGCCACTGGTATACGCAATGCAGAAGGCTTTGGTATTGATTCGGTCCATCATCGCGTCTATGTAACCCAACATGGCCGGGATCAGCTGCATGCTAATTGGCCTGCGCTTTATAAAGCATACGAGGAGGCAACACTGCCCTCGGAAGAGGTTCTTCTGCTCACGCGAGGCGGCGACTACGGATGGCCCGAGTGCTATTACGATCCCTATCAGAGCAAGCTTGTTCTGGCGCCTGAATATGGTGGGGACGGTGGACATACGGTCGGTGTCTGCGCAAACAAGATCGCCCCGGTCGCAGCCTTTCCTGCTCACTGGGCCCCGAATGCCATGACTTTCTACGACAAGAAGGAATTCCCGCCGGCTTACCAGGGGGGCCTGTTTATCGCATTTCATGGATCATGGGACAGAGCTCCTTATGCGCAGGGCGGTTTCAACATCGTGTACCAGGGGCTTTCAGCCAATGGCACGGCTGGCAGGTGCGAAATATTTGCTGACGGCTTTTCTGGCGGATTCAATTCACCGGGTGAAGCTCTGCATCGCCCCTCCGGAGTTGCTGTAGGGCCACACGGCGCACTTTACGTTGCCGACGACGTAAGGGGTCGCATCTACAAGATTGTCTACAAAGGCAATGCGAAGGACGCTGCAGAACAGGCAGCCTTCAGACCATGCCCAAGCCTCACGGCTTCGCCGGGCGAGCTCGTCCAAGCGGAGGCGAAGCCACCCGAGGGTACTCATCCAAACGCAGGCGACGCGGCGCTTCCTGTTCCTCCCGGCGCAACGCAGGCGATGGTCGCATTAGGGGACCGCATCTTTCATGGACAGGTGGCGAACGGGACCTGCACAGCTTGCCATGGACCAAACGGCAAGGGAACTCCATTGGGACCTGACCTGACCATGAACAAGTGGCTTTGGAGCGATGGCAGTTGGACCGGCATCGCAAAGACCATTACCGGCGGTGTGATGCAGCCCAAAGAATACCGCAGCCCCATGCCACCCAATGGAGGCACACCCCTTGACCCCGACCAATCTCGGGCAGTAGCCGCCTATGTCTGGGCGCTCAGTCACCGCTAGCAATTCCTCCGAGGGCTTGTGCCACCATGGCGGACGAGTCCTCGGAAGCTATCCTTCGTTTGTCCGCACAAGTTTTCCTCTTTTGCTCGAACAATCCCATAGAACTTTGTGAGAAATCCGCATCGGTGCTTTGCACGATGGTTGCAAGGCTCCGTGTGCGGAAGAGACAGAATGTCTCGCACCGCCTAGCGCAAGAATTCGATTGTGAGTTCAAATCGCGTGATGCGTGACATGTCGAGCGTAGTGGTGGGTGACTTGGCCACTCTGACTTTGCTGATTAAGCGCTTCTCCTCTGCAACGAAAAGCATATTTCGTTTGCCCATTTCATGAGTGCCGCAATCTTCCAGACAGGAGCTTGAGTGCCCAGGGAATTTTGTACCGGTTGCTTGAGAAACAATTCAATGAAGAGTCGATTCATTGTTTGCACTGTCATCCTCAATGGGAGCCAAGAGGGCAGTGCTCTCATTGAATATTCTGGATGGACGTCGCCAACTCGAAGTTGTTTGATCTGATGCACCTGATCCACTTCCAGGCCAGCGTGCCTGGCCTTCCAGCGGCAATGCGTTTATTTGGTTATTCCGGACTTGCGAATCAATTTGGTCACAGGTGTTCCCACCTCGGCCTGCTTCAACACTCCAACGATTTGCTCCATGGAAAAACTACTTCTTCATCGACAAGATCCCTCGGCCTTGTCAGGCTGTACATGCCAAATATTAACCGTTAAATTGGCTCAGTTTTAACCAGGCCCATGACCCGAGCTGAAAGATGGTTGCCAAAGTTCTGCCGCAACTCTGTCCACAACCTTAATCGCAGCATGCTCGATTTCGTTTGAAAGGCTCATGCGAATCGGCTGATGGGGATCGACGGATATTGCATAAAGGACAACATCCCTCTTCCCCCCTTGCATATAGAAGACGTCGAGGAGATCCTTCACGCCAATATCATGAGCGGTGAGTGTGGGAGGATAATCGCGCGTGAAGCGCGGGGTAGTGCGGGTGACAGTACCGATGGGATTGGTATCTGCGGTGGCGTCAATCAATACGATGCGGTCTGCCGCTTCGAAGGGTTCGAGCAATGTAAATCCACCGGTACCACCATCAAGACACTCGACTCCCTCCGGTAATCGACGCTTTTCGAGCGAGCGTACCACGTGGACGCCCACACCTTCGTCGCCCATCAGCACGTTGCCCAGGCCCACCACAAGGGTCTTCTTTACGCTATTCAGGCTTGTTGTCACCGTTCACCCGGTCAAACTTCCACCCGCCTACAATGGAAGAGATTGTGCCTCGGCCCTCAATGTAGTCGTGATAGAAGGCGAGATAAACGTGTACGACGATGAAGCAGACGAAGAACCACAGGAAAAGGTGGTGCCAAAAGCGCACACTGAATTCACCACCCATCAACGGAACGACCCAGGTGAACATGCGCGGCAGCCACGAATTGCTCATGCTTGAGTACAGTGCAAAGCCTGTGATGGATTGCGCCACGAAGGCCAGGAATGTAAAGAAGTAAATAAATGCGGCCAGAGCGTTGTGCCCGGTCGAGATGGGCCCGTGTAATTTGACCTGCAGCACATCGGTCTTGACGACGTCTACAATCTCCTTGCGCTGCGCTTTTGTGAGTGGGAAAAAGTTATTCCATCTGGCATATCGATTTCCCACGAATCCCCAGTAAATGCGCGCGGCAAAATTGAAGACGTAAACAAAAGCCGCGGAAAAGTGGATGAACCGCACCCATCCGAACCAGTATTGTTGGTAGGCTTCATCTGAGTGGGCCAGGTGCATGGGGTTACCAATTAGGAAACCTGTGATGCAAAGCGCCACGAGCGCAATCGCATTGATCCAGTGATATGCGCGAACGGGAATCTCCCACACATAGATTCGGCGGTACTCCACCGGAGCGTTGTGGTGCAGCCGAAATATGTCTCTTGTACCCACGTCATGTGTGCTCATTGGCATCACTCAAATGAAACTTGGTGAAGGTGTCTGCCTTGCGGATCGTAGAAATGCACAGCGCAGGCCAGGCACGGGTCAAAGGAGTGGATCGTACGAAGAATCTCGACGGGCTCGTCAATCTTGGCAATAGGTGTACCGATCAGCGAGGCTTCGAAAGAAGAATGCTGCGACTTTGCATCGCGCGGTGAGCCATTCCACGTGGTGGGCACCACAAGCTGATAGTTCTCGATAGCACCGTTGTGGATTTTGATCCAGTGTGCGAGAGCACCACGCGGGGCTTCAACAAGTCCCACGCCTTCTGCGTCGGCCGGCCAGCTCTTCGGTTCCCACTTT
>JAGWSG010000042.1 GCA_028876335.1 Acidobacteriota bacterium | reverse complement strand
TTCCAGCTCGGGCACTCTACAAAAGCTAATCCCGCGGCTCGCAGAGGTAAATGCAACTTTGCTCCGGCACTCTGCAACTTTCCGGTCAAACCGCACAGATATTAGGCATGTGTCGGAAGGAAAATGCAATGAGGTTACTCACTCGGCAACTTGCGACTTTCGTACTGTTGTGCAATGAGTTAATCAGGCGTCAACGGAAGAAGAAACATCGCTTCCAGAGCTGTAGCGCTTGTGAACCACTTGAAGAGGCTTTGCCCATTACTGCGTTTCTTTATTGTTCAGGGAATGATCTTGAAATTTACCTCAATAATGATTCGCATAGGCACCGGCTCTCCATCGCGCATGGCCGGTTTGAATCGATAGTCCAATACCGTGGTCAACGCATTGGCGTCTAGCCCATATCCAATCCCATGCAGAAGCATCGGTGCTTGTGGCAATCCTTCCGTATCTACAATGATCGAGAACAGGCATTTGGCATTGATTCTCCGCTCTCGGGCTTCGTCCGTGTATTTCGCCTCTGGTGCAAACAACAATGACGGAGGTGTAACGCCCTGCCCAACACGCGCAAGTGGCACAGTGCCGCTCGCCAGGGACAGCGATGACACCCGCGTTGCCAGTCGCACTTTGCTTGCAGGGCCAATTGCGGGATAAGGCTGCTGCGTGGGAAGTTCTCGCAGTGCTATGGCTGGGATAGTTTTGCCGTTCAAAGTTGGCTGCGAAACTTCGCAGCCCGTCAGCTTGACTTCCATGCGTTCTGCAACGGCCACTGGCTTGCCGTCCAGCGTGCCGGGCTTGAAGTGATCCGTATCCACGATCTGCAGTGCCAGCCTGTCCAGCTCATTTCCAACAGGCTTCGCAAACATGGAGTTGCGTACTGCGCCAGTCGAGTCCACGATGATGTCAAGCATCACCTTGCCGCTCAACTTCCCCTTGCATTTGTTCAAATGCGGGATATTGATTGTCTGGGGAAGCAGCTCCGGCGGAACGATGCCACTGGACGCTGTATACGCCGTCACTTGTTCCCCCGGAGGGAAAGTGTCTACCTCCGGTTTAGCAGGCTGCGCCTGACTCAAAATTGTGAAGGCCGCCATCAAAGCCACTACGACCCAGCGCATCGCCGTGTACTCCGATAATTAGTTCGCTCCCAACTCCCGCAGCATAAACGCATAATCAAACGCAATCTCTTTCAGATAGTCGTAGCGTCCGCTCGCGCCACCGTGGCCCGCTTCCATATTCGTCACCAGCAGCAGTGGCAGCGTGTCGCGCTTCAGCGTGCGCAGCTTGGCCACATACTTCGCCGGCTCCCAGTACATCACCTGGCTGTCGTAAAGGCTCGTCTTGACTAACATAGCCGGATAGCTCGCTTCCTTCAAATTGTCGTAGGGCGAGTAACTCAGCATGTAGTCGAAGTATTCCTTCTCGTTTGGATTGCCCCATTCCTCATACTCCGGAACTGTCAGGGGTAGGGAGGCATCCAGCATCGTATTCATCACGTCCACAAACGGAACGTGCGATACCACCGCCCGCGCGATGTCCGGCCGCAGATTTACGACGGCGCCCATCAACAGTCCGCCAGCGGATCCGCCTTCCATGGCTACACGCTTTGAGTCGCCATATCCACTCTTCGTCAGGTGCTCCACCACAGCCACAAAGTCCGTAAACGTGTTGCGCTTGGTGAGCATCTTGCCCGCATCATGCCATGTCTCTCCCAGGTCGCCGCCGCCACGGATATGCGCATATGCCATCACCACGCCACGGTCCAGCAGGCTCAGCCGGTTTGAGCGGAAACCCATTCCCAGCGTGTGACCATAGGATCCGTAGCCATACACGTACAGTGGATTCCTGCCCGCGTCGCGCGTGTCTTTGCGATACACAAGCGACACCGGGATCTGTACTCCATCGGCGGCCGTTGCATGCACGCGTTCGCTCGCATACAAGGTGCGGTCAAATCCACCCGGCACTTCCAGCTGTTTCAAGAGCGCAGAAAGTCCCGTCGCAATGTCGTACTCCATCACCGAACTCGGCGTGACCAGCGATTCATATCCATACCGAAACTTGCCTGTCTTCCAAATTCGATTTGTCCCGCCGTAGGCATGGTAGGCAGGCTCGGGGAAGGCAATCTCCCCGGCCTCACTCGCTTCCGGGCCATCGCCCGCAAACCGCCAAAGCCGCAGCCGTGGCAATCCTGCTTCGCGTTCTGTCGCAACCATAAAGTCCGCAAACAGGTCCACGTCTTCCAGCGCCACATCTGCGCGATGCGCAATCCGCTCCACCCAATGCGCGCTGCCCGGTGTCTCCTGCGGCGCTGTCACCAATCGGAAATTTTTGCCCGTATCGTTCGTCCGGATGAACCACATGCCGTTGCGATGATCCACCGCATACTCATGTTCATCCTTGCGCGGCTCAATTAAGGTCCACTTGCCTTCCGGTTCATTCGCGCGCAGCACATGACTCTCACTCGTTGTATGGCTGCTCGATTCCATCACCAGCCACTCCCCGTCGCGCGTTTTGCCCACTCCCAGATTGAAACGTTCGTCGTCATCCTGATACACCAGCACCGCATCCGCACCGCTCAACACGCCATGCCTGAAAAGTTGGTATTGCCGCTTCTGCTCTTCATCCTCCACTGTGTAAAAGAGCGTAGCGTTGTCCGCTGCCCAAACCACGCTGCCCACGCGCTCCACCGTCAGCGGCAGTGTCTCGCCCGTCTCCAGATCCTTGATGTGCAGCGTGTACTGCCGGAAACCCGTCGTGTCCGTCGTGTACGCAAGCCAGCGCCCGTCGTCGGTAATTGACGTGTCGCCCACGGCAAGAAAAGCGTGCCCCTCGGCCAGCTTGTTGCCATCCAGAATCACTTCTTCCGGCGCGTCCTCGTTGGGGCCAGCCTCGCTGCCACGCTTGCGGCAGCTCACCGCATATTGCAACCCCTCTTCGGTCCGCGCGTAGTACCACCACGCTCCCTCGCGAAACGGCGCCGACACATCCGTCTGCTTAATGTGGCTCAGCATTTCCTGGTACAGCGTCTCGCGAAGCCCCGCCAGCTCCGCCGTCTGCGCCTCGGCATAGGCATTCTCCGCCTCAAGGTACGCAATCACTTCAGGATTCTCTTTTTCACGCAGCCATGCGTAATCGTCCACAAGCGTTACGCCGTGCAGTAATGTCTCTTTACGTTCTTTCCGCGCAACGGGCGGTTGCAGTGCTTCAACTGTGCTCATGTGTCTAGTCTATTTGGCCGGGCGGCCAGCCCCTCAAGCCAAACCAAACCCCCATGTGGGACAATGCTTCGTCCGGGAAGATGACCCTTGATCTTTACGTAAAAAAGTCCGCGCACCTGCAACTCAAACGGTTTTGTAGGATATGCTGGCTTTTCGGTAAGACGAGAGAAATATCTGTTCCTCAGGCAAAGTACTGGCTTGATGCACAAATCAGCAAGAAAACGAAGTGAGGAAAAAGGAATGCTTGTTGCTGGTATTGATTTAGGCGGAACCGCCGTTAACTATACGTTGCTCAATAATGACGAAAAGTTTCTCATTGAAGGCCTCTGCGAGCATCCTGCACGCTCAACCGAGGGTCCCGGCATCTGCCTCGCGCAGATTGCTGATGGCCTCAAGATTGCCGTCGACAAAGCCGGCGTCTCGCTGGGCGACGTTGCTGTCGTTGGCCTGGACACGCCCGGCCCGGCCAGCGCCACCGGAGTGCTCAGCGCCAAGGGCTCCACAAACTTTGTCCATGCGGACTGGGCCAGCTTCGACATGTGCGGTAATCTCTCCCGCATTCTTGGCAAGCCCGTTCTTTACCTGAATGACGGCAACGCTGCCGCTCTCTGGGGACACTTCCACCTCTTCGGCGCGGGCAAGGGAACCACGTCCATCTCCTGCATCATCGGTACAGGCCATGGCGGAGGCATCATCATGGATGGTTCGGTAGTGAAAGGCCGCAAGGGCTTCGGCGGCGAACTCGGCCACGTTCTCATTCCCTGGCATATGATCCCCGGCACAGAAGGCATGGAACCGCTTTGCAACTGCGGCCGCGTGGGCGATCTCGAATCGCTCTGCTCGCTCACTTCCATTCGCCGCCACACTCTGCCGCACTTTCTCAAGGCGTATCCCGGCCACGAACTGGGCAAAATCGAAGACCCGCACAAGGCCGCCTACGCCGTTCGCACCCTTGCTGAAAAGGGTGACCCCATGTGCCGAGACATTTTCCGCGTACAGGCGCGTGCGCTCGGACTCTTCTTTGACCAGATGGTCAACACCTTTGACCCCGACGCCTTCATCGTCGGAGGAGGCGTAGTTGAAACCGGTGACGAATTCCGCAACTGGTTCCTCGAGGAGGTCCACATCGGTATGGGAGTTCAGCGCGAAGAGCAGGCTGACATTCCCATCCACATCATGCCCAACGGAGACACCGCCGGCGCGCGCGGCGCCGCCATCGAGGCCCTGCGCTTTGCACGCGAATCCAACCTCATGTAGTGAATGAGCGAATCAGCAGTGAAGGCAAGGGGTAAGTTCCAAACGCCCCTTGCCTTCTTCTTTCGTCCCTGCTCGCGGAACTTTTCAATGATGTTTCCCGTACAATTAAATGCAATGACCTCGATGCGCCGCGCCTGCACTACCGGCACCCGGCTGTTTCTGGCAGCCCTGCTGTTCGTCTTTCTCCCCGCAGTCCATGCGGAAAAGGTCGCTGACCTTCCCAAGCCAACAGACTATGTAAGCGACTTTGCGCATGTACTCTCAC
This sequence comes from Acidobacteriota bacterium, assembly GCA_028876335.1. Taxonomy (GTDB): domain Bacteria; phylum Acidobacteriota; class Terriglobia; order Terriglobales; family Acidobacteriaceae; genus Telmatobacter. The sequence goes on along the minus strand of JAGWSG010000042.1, from coordinate 8,121 downwards.
CGCAGACCATCGCGCAGCTTGACTCGCTCTGCTCCCAGCTCGACCACACCAAAGCCAACGCGCAAATGGCCATCGTCACCGTACACAATCTTGACGGCGACGACGCAGCCGACTGGGCCAATCAGCTGGAAGACAAGTGGGGAATCGGCAAGAAGGGAACTGACCGCGGCATCCTCATCCTGCTCGCCGTCGACGACCACAAATACCGCATCGAAGTTGCCTACGGACTTGAAGGCATCCTGCCCGACGGTAAGGTCGGCGATATCGGCCGCAGCATGGTCCCTTACCTGCGCGCCAAAGACTATGACGCCGCCGTGCAGCTTGCCGCCATCCAGGTCGGCAACGTAATCGCGCAGGACGCCGGCGTCTCACTTACCGATCAGCCCAACATCGCTCCTAAAAAGCAACCGCAAGGTTCCTCGGCGATTCCTGTGATTGTCCTCATCCTCTTCCTGCTTTTCTTTGGCGGCTCATTCCTCTTCCGCCTCCTCCTGTTTATCTTTCCCTTCGGCGGCGGTGGATGGCGCGGCGGCCCATGGCTGGGCGGCGGTGGTGGCTGGGGTAGCGGCGGCTGGGGCGGTGGTGGCGGTGGTTCCTCCGGTGGTGGAGGCTTTGGTGGTTTCGGAGGCGGCAGCTTCGGTGGCGGAGGTGCCGGCGGAAGCTGGTAGCCAGAGGGAAAGCCAGCGCGATGAGGTTTCAATGTAGAAGCGAACTTTGCGAAGCCGACGGCAGAGGTTTTTAGGTAGGTACGGGCTTCAGCCCGTGTATCGAAGTTCATCGTGTTGAACGGGGCATTAGCCCCTTGTCTATTTGCACTTGGCGGTGCCGGCTACTCTTCAACCAGAGGGCCAAAGGAGAAATCACTCGTATGCGTCGTGGACTTTGGATTGTCCTTGGCATTGTTGGCGTTCTCGCACTCGTTGTCCTCATGATCGGCGGGAGCTACATTTCCGCACGCAACCAGATGGTTGCCAAAGATCAGGCCGTCAAATCCGCCTGGTCTGAAGTGGACGTGCAACTTCAGCGCCGCGCAGATCTAATCCCCAACCTCGTCTCCACGGTGAAAGGCTTCACCAAGGAAGAAAGCACCGTCTTTGGCGACATTGCCAACGCCCGTGCAGGCCTGCTTAACGCGCAGGGCCCCGAGGCCAAAATCAAGGCAAACGGTACGCTCGACTCTGCCTTCGGCCGCCTGCTCGCCCTCACGGAAAACTATCCCCAACTGCGCTCCAGTGACCAGTTCATGCGCCTGCAGGACGAACTGAGCGGCACTGAAAATCGCATCAGCGTCGCGCGCCGCCGGTACAACCTGGCCATTCAGGACTACAACACTTTCCTGCTGCAATTTCCCAACAACATCTGGGCCAGTCTTTCTGGATTCAAGGAAAACACGGCGTACTTCAACGCCAGCCCCGTAGCGGAGAACGCCCCAAAGGTGAACTTCTAAATTGCAACCATCTGGATAACTCCATGCTCTTCTGAGAGGGCATGGAGTTACCCCGTCCATCTGCGAAGAATTTCATTTCGCAGCCTCCAGCGTGCTGCTAAGCTTTCCGGAACATGCTCCGGACCACACTTGCTCTTCTGCTGTTTACTGCCGTACTTTCCGCACAAGCCCAAACTCCAGCAGCCTCATCACCGGCAATTCCAAAGGACCCGGAGGCTGTACTCGCCGCGGCCGCGCCCTTCTATAACTACGACACACCGCCCATGCAACCCTGGCACCTCAAGGCCACCTACCAGCTCTACGACATGCTCGGTAAACCGGCCGAAAAAGGCACGTGGGAGTACTGGTACGCGTCGTCTAATAACTATCGCGAAACCTGGACCCGTGACGGCGGCGAGCAGAGCGATTGGTTCACTGCTGATGGAGCCGTACATCAAAGTGAGTCTGGGGCTCCACTTCACTTCTTCGAGAGAAAGATTCCCGATTTCCTTCTGCATCCCTTGGATGGGGTCCCTCAGCATCAAACTGACTCGGTAAAGTTCGAGTTGAAGTTTGTGCCGCCGGAAAAGCCGCAGATCGTCTGCGTTATTACAAACCAGCAACGGCCCACGGGTCAGGAACCTCCCGCGCCGCCTGCCAACTTAGCTCGCTCCTATTGCTTCGACCTGCCAACCAGCGCCTTGCTGACCACCTATTCCGGCAACTATCTCACGCAATACAACCATATTCTGAGAACGCAGGACCATTACCTGCCGAAGCATATGGAAGTGACTATCGGAAAACAGCAACATTTTTCTCTCGATATCGAAGAGGTCAATGACATTTCGGCAACGGATCCGGCTCTGATTCCTCCGGCCGGCACAACATTGTCAGAAACTACTGTGGATGCAGTGAAAACTGTGCGGGGAAAAATCGCAATGGGCAAAATTGCCAAAAAGGTTCCCCCGATTTATCCCGAGGTAGATAAACTCGCCCATATCCAGGGTGTCGTCACACTGATTGGCACCGTTGGCAAAGATGGAAGAATCAGTAATCTTGAAGTTCTCACCGCACCGTCCATAACTCTAGGCGAGGCTGCCCTGGATGCCGTGAAGAGATGGGAGTATCGGCCCTACATGCTTAACGGTAAACCGGTTGAAGTGCAAACGACGATCAACGTGATCTTCACGTTAGGCCGCTAGGTTCACGGACTATCAGGCCTCCGCAAAACATGCCATCGAGGACAGTTACTGTACTTCGTCGTATCGAAGTAGCTGAGCCAGGCCACCTCCCTCAGAGTGCAAAACTTTGAGGAAAATTTTCGCCTTATATTCGCCTATACTGGTTCCGTGTTCAACCTGCCAGACTCCCGAATCTACGACTTCACCGTCCACTGCAAGGGCTGTGGCGAGAACATTCCCGCTCTGCTCCTCACCATGCCGGATACCTGGGTCGCCGTTGACTGCCCGCTCTGCGGCCAACGCCGTGCCTACCTGCCCACGGACATCTTCCGCGGCCGTCTCTCGTATCGCCTCCAACGCAAACCCGCCCACTCCGCGAGGCCCCAATGGGTGAAATTAAACGTGCCATTGGCTGGGAGGAGCGTCAGCGTGTCAAGCATGATCGCTTCGCTTCCACGCTTGTCATCGCCGCATCCATCATTGCCGCTGTGCGCCTGGCCCGTGAAGACATCAGCTCTGCCACAACTCGTGTAAGCACAGTTGTCGATGACAGCCTCAATCTCGCCAGGCTCATTCTTGACCGCATCGTCCGGTAAGCCAATTCCCAACCGCAACGGCAACGTGCCCCCAAAAAACAAAACAGGCGCCACCTCTCGGGAGGCCGCGCCTGTTTTCCCCCAATCACAAGGAATCAACTTACGCCGTCGCTTTCACCTCAATCACTTTGGCGGGCGAAGCCTTGTCCATGTGAACCTCCAGCACGCCTTTCTCCAACCGTGCTGTCGTCCTCTCGGGAGCCACGGCGTCGGGCAGCAACACCTGCCGCATGGCTTCCTTTTGTGAAATCTCGCTGTAGTGTTTCGTGGTCTCCTTGCCTTCCTTCTTCTCTTCCTTGAACTCCTTCTTGGCAAGGATGGTCAGCCGGTACGGCTCCAGCGTGACGCTGATGTCCTTCACTTCAAATCCGGGCACTTCTGCCCGCACCACAATCTCCTTGTCCAGCACTTCCACCTCAACCGGAATGTGGCGCAGCAGTTCCTTCTCGGCCTCGAACCAGTCGCCCAGGTCGAAACCGTCGTTTCCGCCGCGCTCCTTGAACAGGTCGAACGCTCTCTGTTGAATCTCATTTGACAGCTTTTCCATCTCTTCAAAAATCGTCAACGGTTGCCGCATAATCATGCGGAAGGATTCTTCCGTTGTGGGTTTTGCAAGAACGGTTGCCATGGCTTTCCTCCTTCTTCGTGGCTCAATGCGCAAGGCGCCAAAGCATGACAGGGAACTCGGGGGATCATCACCCGAGGCAAGGTTGAACGTAGATCTGCAAAAGAGCGGGTGATGAGGCCTCGCGATTCGGCGGCGACCACGGAATTTGTCGCCTGAAGCATGCTTCAGAACCGCACAATGAGGCGGAATGATGCTAGTCTCGTGGATCCTCAGTCGCCGTGACGGCGATCACGGAAAGCGGTTCCCAACTGAGCGCAGGCTTCCTCATTGGAGGTGGCTGCTATGCTCTTCCTCATTTGGGTCGTACTCTTCCTCGCCGTTGTCTCCGTTATTCTCCTGCTCCCCGTAACCTGGCGTCATGCACTCACGGAGCGCTACTCCGGTGGCCGTCCCGTTACCTGTCCGGAGAACAAGCAGCCCGCTGTCGTTCACATTGACGTAAACCACGCCGCGGCGACCGTCATGGAAGGATCGCCGAAGCTGCGGCTTTCCGATTGCACCCGCTGGCCGGAGCGTGCGCAGTGCCATGAGGACTGCCTGGCGGAAGCCGCACATTCTGAACCGTACAAGCAGGTGGTAATCGACAAGGGTAGAAAACCCATCCATCATCTGCCCGTTCTCCTCGGAGCCTTTGCCGCATGGTATGTGGGCCTCATCTGGCACTCGCATTACCTGTTCCGTGACCGGCTCACGCACGATGCTGGTCTTACGCAGACGCAGGTGAAAGAGATTGTTGCCTGGCTCTCCCCGCACCTGCTTACTGCTGCTGTCTGTCTGCTCTTCGCCTACGGAGTCGCCTGGCTGCTTGCCGTATCTCATCGCAAAGGCGTGCTGCAGGGTGTGCTTATGTCGGCCGCGCTCTGCGTCACTTTGCTCGCTGCCAGTTGGTTCGGCATTGAACGGCTGCCGCGAGACATCTTCCTGCTGGAAGCTGGCTACATCGTTCTGGCCGCTTTGGTCGTGGGCAGCATCGTCGGCGGCCTGTGGGACAAACTCGTCCTTCGCCCGCACTGACCAGTATGCGGAGGAAGGGAAGTTCCGAGTAGGTCAGGGCAGGCCGGGTCTGGGTGCGGCACTTACAATGCGCGCCAGCGCAATGTTTCCGCTCGCTTTCTCAGATTCCTGTGCCGTCTTGATTGGCGGTTTGAGCAACCGATAGTTCTTCAATCGCGTGCCAGCCTATGCGCCGGTAGGCGCAGTTACCGGGAATTTCTTGCTCATCAACATCACGCATTGAGTTATCCTCAGTGCGCAACTGTCGTACTGCGTTCAGAAGTTCAATACCTTTCTGGAAGTTGAATTGCTGACAATCTGGCTGCGAGCGCTCCCTGTCATCCCCTCCAGGAGGTACGTGTGCAAATTCTGCTTCAGGACCTTCGCTTCGCTCTCCGCCAGATATTCCGCAATCTCGGCTTTTCCCTCACCGCCATTCTCTCTCTCACCCTCGGCATCGGCGCCACCGTCGCCGTCTACAGCATCCTTTATGACGCAGTGCTCCACCCCTGGCCCTATGCCGGTATCGATCGCATCGTCGACGTCTGGATCACCGACCCTGCCGGACACGAAGGTGTGTGGGGGCTCACCGGTCCGCAGATCCGCCAGTTGCGGCAGGCACACGCCGTTGAAGACGTGTTCGCTTCCAACCCTCAGCCTATGACCGTCACCGGCAACGATGTGCCCGAGTCTGTGATGGTCAACGAGATGTCGGGAACGTCCTTTCAGTTCCTGGGTATGACGCCTCTGCTTGGCCGCTACCTCACACCTTCCGACGTGCCAGATGGTCAGGATCCGCGGCAAGTGGCGGTACTACCCTACAAATTCTGGCAACGCCACTTCCTCGGCGATCCCAAAATCGTGGGCAAATCCATTGAGCTTGATCACAAGTCTTACCAGATCATCGGCGTCATGCCAGTACGCTTCACTTGGGGAGGCGCAGACCTCTACATCCCCTTGAAGATGGGCTTCGATCAGGTCCAGCGATACGGTACCAAAATCAAGCTCAAGCCCGGCGTCAGCTTCGCAGCCGCGGCTGCCGAATTCGCGCCCCTCTATCAGCAATTCAACAAGGAAACGCCTAACATCTTTCCCAAGCAATTTAAGATCAGCGTCCGCGGACTGGCGGAGACCTACACACAAGATCTCAAGAAGACCATGTACCTGCTCTTGGGCGCAGTCGCGCTTCTGCTGGCAATCGGTTGCAGCAACGTCTCCATTCTCCTGCTCGCCCGCGGCACGGCGCGCCAGCACGAGTTCGCCGTGCGTTCCGCCGTCGGGGCAAGCAGGTTGCGCATCGTACGCCAGCTCCTCACAGAGTCTTTGCTCCTTTCGCTTACCGGCGCGGCGCTTGGCATTGTTGTTGCCTACCGCGCAATTGGATTCATCATTCCGCGTCTGCCGGAATACTCCTATCCATACGAGGCTGACTTCCACATCAATCTCCCCGTCGTCTACTTCAGCGTCGCGCTCGCCGTCTTCAGCGGCATCGTCTTCGGACTCTTTCCCGCTCTGCAATCCGCGCGACCTGACATCAGCCAGATTATGCAGGGCAGCATGCGGCGTCTCACTGGCAGCGTACGCGGCAGGCATCTTCATACCGCCCTTATCGCCGGGCAAATTGCCCTCACGCTTCTCCTCATGACAGCCGCCGGCGCGGCCATCCAGGGTTTCGTCCACATGCTCAACGTTCCTCTCGGATATCAGCCGCAGAATGTCATGTCCATCTTTCTCCCATTGCAGCTAAACGCCCACAAAACCTGGGCTGACCGCGTCCAGTACATTGCCCAGCTCCGCGATGCAATTGCACAGACTCCCGGTGTGCAGGTTGCTGCAATCGGTACCAACGCCACTCCGCCCACTAGCGGCTGGATCTTCCCCGTATCCATTCTCGGCAAGGCCGCGTCACAGGCCCAGGAAGCCCATGTGGAACTCGTCGGTCCGGAATACTTCACCGCGCTCCATATACCGCTCGAGAAGGGGCGCCTCTGGGACCAGAGCGAAATCGCGCGTGGCGCAATGCTCGTTCTCGTTAATCAGGCATTCGTGCGGCAATATCTCAATGGCGAAGACGCACTTGGCCACTCCGTGCAGTTTCCCCGCTTCACCCATCTCCCGCCCGTATTCCTTGCCGCCGATGGAATCACAAACTGGATGCCCATCATCGGCGTTGTCGCAGACTCGCGCGACGATGGGCTCGATAAGCCCATCGCGCCGGCCGTCTACTTCCCCTACACATCCATCACCGTACCCGGCACGCAGATTCTGGTGCGCACCCAGGCCAAACCTCTGTCCTACTTGCACGCCGTGCGCAAACAAATTGCCACGGTCGACTCGGACCAGCAGATTGCCGGCGACATCCGCGATCTTCAGGGTTGGATTCAGCGCGAACCCGAGTTCGCCCGCGGCCGCCTCATCTCCATGCTCTTCGGCGCGTTCGCCGTCCTCGCACTGGTTCTCGCCGCCGTCGGCCTCTACAGCGTGGTCGCTTTTACAGTGGTGCGGCGCACCAGCGAGCTCGGCGCACGCGTAGCACTCGGTGCTCGCCGCGGTCATATCCTCCGCCAGGTCGCTCTTTCCGCCGGAACCAGCGTCGGCATCGGCATCGTCCTCGGCCTCGCACTCAGCTTCGGACTCAACCGCTTCATCACGCGCTGGATCCAATACGGCACTCGCGACCCCATGCTGGCCCTTGAGGTCTCCGTCATCCTCGTCTGCGTCGCAGCGCTCGCCTGCCTCATCCCAGCCCGCCGCGCCCTCCGCATCGACCCCATGACCGCCCTGCGCTGCGAGTAACTCCTTTGGCACAGGAACGTGGAATCAGAAGGGAAGGAATAACACCGCCCCGCATATCGCGCCAATCTCCACGCGTAGCGATCGTAAAGAGGCCGACGAGAATCAGAGCGCGCTCTGAATGAGCGATTTGCCCTGATATCGTCATTCGAGAAAATGGTCAATTGTCCGAGATGGCGACTCTGCGTCAAGGTGGATCGCGGAACACTGGCCCATTTGGCGGTATCTAAGCGTCACGGGAGGTACACGTGTTGCAGCACATCAACCACACAGCCGGAAACGGAGGATACAGTCAAACCCTGCGGATTGATTCGACCTCAGGCTTTCAACGATCTTGAGGAACAAGCCAATCCTGTTCCCAGTCGTTCGAAGTGATCTGAAGCAATTGTGTTGCTGCAAGCTCAGCCGCGATGGGACGGTCCGGCCATGCTCTTGAAATGATCCTTGCGCAACGAATTGCCAAGATTTTAAAGCTCCTATACTCATGGCATTCAGAGCTCGGCC
>JAGWSG010000041.1 GCA_028876335.1 Acidobacteriota bacterium | reverse complement strand
ACGTTGTGTTCAGCAAAATACTCGTCAAGTCCGGTGGGGATAAGTTGCTTCATGCTGAGCTTGATCTGGCGCTTGGCAGTGTCAATACCGAGAACCTGCGCCTGTACCGTTTGCCCTTCACGGACGACTTCCGACGGATGGTTGAGACGACGATCCGCAACCATCTCGCTGATGTGAACAAGACCCTCAACACCATCGGCAATCTGCACAAACGCGCCGAACTTCATCAGTTTTGTCACTGGACCCTCCACCTGTGCGCCAACCGGAAAGCGCTGTGGAATCTCACTCCAGGGATCGGTGACCGTCTGCTTGAGCCCCAGAGCAAGCCGGCGTTCCTCTGGCTTGATAGAAAGAACAACAGCATCCACCCAATCGCCCTGTTTCAAGACGTCAGAGGGATGACGAACCTTCTTACCCCACGCCATCTCTGATATGTGAATTAGACCCTCGACACCTGGCTCGAGTTCAACGAATGCGCCAAAATCCGTGAGGCGAACAACCGTTCCACGAACGCGCTGGTTGGGCTGATATTTCAGCGGTACCGATTCCCATGGCTCAGGTGTGAGCTGCTTGAGGCCGAGTGACAGCTTCTTTGTCTCTGGATCAATCTTGAGGATGCGTACCTCAATCTGCTGACCAACAGTGAGCGCATCTTCCGGCTTGCTGATGCGTGTCCATGCAATGTCACTTACATGAAGCAGTCCGTCGAAGCCGCCAAGATCGACGAAGGCCCCATAGCTGGTAAGGCTGCGCACGGTTCCTGCGACAGTATCGCCTTCCTTCAGTGCGGTGAGCCTGTCCTGCGCGGCGGCAAGAGCCTGCTCTTCCAGCACGACGCGGCGATCGACGACAACGTCTTCTTCCGTCGTGTCGAGCTTGGTGATGCGGCAGGTGATTTCTGTGCCGACGAGCTTTTCAAGCTCAGCTGCATCGCGCGTTCCACTGCGGCTGGCGGGCATGAAGGCGCGCACGCCGAGATCGACTGTGAGTCCACCTTTGACGACACCGGTCACGGTGCCGACTACGGCGAGCTTCTGCGCGAACGCTTCTTCCAGAGCCGTCCAGTCGTGCGGTTGGGCAACCTTGAAGCGGGAAAGGTTGTAATAACCGTCCTCGGTGCGGCCCTTGATGGAAACGGGAACGACATCGCCAGGCTTTACCGGAACCTTGTCACGCTCGAACGCCGCACGGGGCAGGACACCTTCAATCTTGTACCCAATGTCGAGGAAGACGCGCTCCGCATCGATGGTTATGACGGTGCCCTGCAACTGGGCGGAGCCGTCCTGCGCCTTTGGCTTATGGGCGCGGTCAAAGTCCGCAAGGATGTCCGCGAAGGACTCCTCGGGTTCGGGCGCAGCAATCGGTTCAGGCTCCGGCGTAGGTTCAGGAGCGGTGGGCATGGGAGCTTCAGTGGCGGGGAGTTCAGGAACTTCGTCGGTCATGGCGTTTACTTTCTTATTGTCCCATGCGGGGTGACGGTTTTACCGGACGAGCCCGCAATCCGGTAGGCTGGATCAATGAGTGTTTTTGACGATAGAAAGACTGATCTGGAGCAGCACGAGTTCATGATGGGCCTGGAGCGCGGGCGGCTGGCGGTGGCGCTGGATCTGCTGACCGATTCCCTCATTATGGTGGGACAGCATGGTGTGTACTGCACGTCGAGCCGCAACCCTGGAAAACCAGCCTTGGACCTGCAGGCGGTCATCTCCGGGATGGAAGGGGCAAAGACACTGATCCAGAGCGTGATGGAAGAGCTGCGGCAACAACGTGACGCTGCGCGCGACGCAGGCTGAGGTGGCCCGATTGGGGCCTGTGGCGTGCCTTGAAATGCGGTATGCTGGAAGAGCGCGCCCGTAGCTCAGCTGGATAGAGCGAATGCCTCCGGAGCATTAGGTCGGGAGTTCGAATCTCTCCGGGCGCACCATATCTCGTAACCCGCCGCGCCCATACCTACACACAAACCCTACATGATGTGAGGTCAGCTCGCCCGGCGTGCGTAACCCGACAGGACTTGCATGCACTGGAATTTTCCGTTTACCGCCGTTCAGATTTTGTGGATATTGACTTTTGCCGCCCATTTGGTTCTGCTCGTGGTGCTGCTGGGGCGCGAACGGACGAAACGTTTTCCCTGGTTTACAGCCAGCATCGCACTGGCGGCGCTACGGCTGGTCTCAAGCCGACTGCTTTACGGCAGGATCCCACAAATCACCATGGGCGAAATCTTCATCACCATGGCGGACATTTCCGCAGTGATCGATGTACTGGTTGTGGTGGAGATGGCGCGAAGAGGGTTCAAGGGAGCACAGAAGAAGTGGTGGATCACCTTCACTGCGAGCCTGCTGATTGTGGGTGGCGGCGTGTTGTTTTTCTGGGGTCCCTGGCCGCAATGGAAAGCAGTCACGGCGAACGGACTGCTTGCGCACTTGACGCTGATGCAAGTGATGGCGCAAAAGATGACGCTGCTGACCGATGTTCTGACAATTGGGTTGGGTGTTCTTGTTTTACTTTTGGGCAGGAGGTTCGGCTCCAGCTGGCATAGCCACGTACAACGCATCGTGATTGGCCTCATGACCGCGGCTATTTCGCAGCTCGCGCTTCAGGGCATTCGGGGATGGATTGCTAAGAATGCAATGCCGCATTCGCAGGCCGAATATGAACGGCTGATTGGACTGTTTGACAAGCTGATGAATGCCAATAATGCCGTCTATCTGCTGGTGCTGGTGTGGTGGATTGTGTGTCTATGGATTGAAGATCCGGGCGAAAAAGCAACCGCGCAGGCCGCCCTGGACAGCAACATCGCTTCCACGAAAGGCAGCGACCTGCAAGGCTCGTCTGCCGGTGAACAGGCACACAGCTGACTTTTTGCTTGAACACTACGCCGCAAAATCGATAAAGCCTCGTTCCGGATTTGTGGAAACCAGCTTTACGATAACTTTGTCTCCAACATCCAGGCCCTTTCCACCTCGCACCACCATTCCTTCCGCATGCGGATCGAGGGTGCGTACAAAAGTGCCATATTGATTTACTCCGGTGATAATTCCGCGGAAGCTTTGCCCAATGCGCGGATGGAGGACAACGGCGGCAATGCGCTTTTGCATTTCGCGTTCCACTTTTCGGGCGGCATCTTCCATAAGTGTGCAGCGCTGGGCAATTGCCTCCAGGTCGTCTTGCGAATAGGGCTGGGACTTCTTTTCAAAGAGTGCTTTGAGCAACCGCTGCGTCACCATGTCAGGAAATCGCCGATTTGGAGCGGTGCTGTGCGTGTAGTCCTGCACTGCGAGCCCGAAATGCCCCGGTGAAGATTCATTAGGCCTGACCAGCACATATTCGCCGGGCCCCATCAGTTTGACAATCGTGAGAGAGAGATCAGGAAAATGATCCGGGTCTTTGGAGCGCTGGGCAAGAAGAAAATCATTCAGTGCTTTGGAGTCGGGTTCCTGGGGTAAATGCGTCCCCAGCCCATCGGCCATCTGCACAATGCGGTCCCAGCGCTTTGGCGTGCGGACAACGCGCCGGATTGAAGCTACACCGGCCTGCTCAAACGTTCGTGCAATCACACCGTTGGCTGAAACCATGAATTCCTCGATCAACGAAGTGGCGCGATTCTTTTGAAGCTTCTTAATATCGACGGCTTCGTCAGCGAGCATCACTGGACGAGTCTCAACAGTTTCCAGGTCGAGCGCCCCGTGTTGAAAGCGGCAGCCGACCATATGGAGCGCGGCTTCATCCTGAAGCTTAAGTTGCGCAGCCAAATCCGCGTTGGCTGCGACTTTCTCGGGAGCGGGACCTGAGCCTTCCAGCCATTCGCCAACCGAATTGTATGCGAGCTGAGCCTGATTGCGAACGATGGCACGGTAGGCCTTGCCGTCTGCCACGCAACCGCCGGGGCTGATGGTGAACTCAATTACAACAGCTGCACGGTCTTCGTTCTCGTTCAGCGAAGTGATTCCCTCGGAGAGCTCAGTTGGCAGCATGGGAAATACTTTGACACCCGTATACACCGAAGTGGTCTCTGAACGAGCGTGACTATCAATAATGCTGCCCTGCACGACCCGTACGTCTACATCAGCAACGCCGACAAGAATGCGAATACGGCCATCCGAAAGGCGTTCCGCCCATTCAATCTGGTCAAGGTCTTTGGACGTGTCGTTGTCAATGGAAGACCAAAGCAAGTGACGAAGATCCTGAAATTGATCAGAAGCACCGATGGGGGGCTCAGCGGAAATCTCTTTTAACTCGGATTCAGTTCCTTCCGGGAAGTCTGGCTGAAATCCGCGCTCGATCATAGCCGCATGTGCCGCGGCAATCAGATTGAAGTGCAGGGGATGGGAGGAACTCATAAGAAGTTAGTCACCTCAATATCGAAAAGCCAGCCTACCATACCTGCGTACAAGGCATGAAAACAAGAAGGGTAGCTCCTTTGGGCTACCCTTCATCATCAAATTTGATAGTCAATTGATGCCGAGGTCCTTGAGAACCTGCGGATGCGGTTCATCAACCGCAAGCAGGTTATGGCAGACCGAACAGTCTTGAGGAATCGATTTGCCATCATTGGCCGTGTGGTCTCCATCATGACAACGGAAGCAGCCAGGGTAACTCATGTGACCAATATTGTTCGGATGAGTACCCCATGTAACTTTCATTGAAGGAAACACGTTTTGCGAGTAAATCCTGTAAAGCTCCTTACCCGCCGCATCCACCAGACTGGCTTGCGTGGTGAGAACTTCCGGATGCTGTGAACGATAATATGCAATCAATTCTGCCGGGATTTTCTCGCTGGCGACTTCCTGAGAAGGATAAGTCGCCTTCAGCAGTTCCATGCCTTCTTTGTGCACCCAGGGAATCTTGGGGCTGATTGCACCTTCCGCCATGGCACGATTCAGGGCATCTTCAGGAGTCTGCATTGAGTGGGCAGCACGATTATGACAATCAATGCAATCCATCACCCGGCGCTCTCCTTGCGGTGTAGCGCCCTTCAATGCAGCGGTCGCAAAAACTGTCTTGGAGCCGTCTGCATTGGTTTTTTCAACCCAGGGAATGGTCTGTCTTTCCTCGTCGGTTGCAATGTATTCGATGTGACCGAGATGGATTCCATGGATGCCGGTTAAATGAGAAAGCGAGTCGACACCGCCAAGATGAAGTACAACGACCGTCTGTGTCTCTGAATTCTGCTCATCATCAGCGAAAGTTGACTTTACGAGCAGTTTTTCACCGACGAACCTATCGGGCGTATGGCAGCTTTCGCATATTTCTCGTGCGGGGCGAAGGTTGCGAACCGGAGAAGGAATTGGCTCGGGATAATTGGGAATGATGTTTGGCGCAAGGTGCGCAAAGGGATGAGTAGTAACCTCAATTAACTGTTTGGTGCCATTGATTTTCGCTTCGACGTACGATTCAGCTCCGGTGCCAATATGGCACTCAACGCAGGCCACATGCGAGTGCGGAGAAACCAAATATGCAGTGTATTCGGGCTTCATCACATGGCAGGCCTGGCCGCAGAATTGCGGTGAGTCCATGTACGCTGCACCACGATAGCTAGCTATGGAAACAACAAGCAGATTGATAATGGTGGCGACGAGCACGATATCAACACCGTGCCGAAAGATTCTGTCGTTGAGGTCAACTTTAGGAAACTCGGAGGGAATTGCACCCGCTGCTCTGAGATTCCTTCGGCGCAGAAATACACCGATGGGGATTAATCCCAGGCCCACAATGAAAAGTGCAGGCAATATCAGGTAAAAGATGATGTTGAGATAAGGATTATTGATCGACCGGCTGAAGAGCTCGATGACCCAGTAGCTGATCATCGTGACGCCGGCGGCGGTTGTGATGGCGCCGCCTAAAAGGCTGATGGGATTGTTACCGAAGAACAGCGCCGGTCGCACCCAGTTCTGACGAAATTTTTCCAGCATGAACCTGCTGCCCCCGCGGATTAAGATCCGGCCCGTGCCTCGGGCCGGACTCAGTCAAACTACTTCAGTGAGCGGAAGTACTTAACGGCTTCCGTGATCTGTTCAGTGGTCAGCTTGCCTTTAAATGCAGGCATCTTCCCCTTACCGTTTTCAGTGGACTTGACCATGTCCGCTTCAGAGAGTTTCTTCATTTCCGGAGAAGAAAGCGGAAGCACCTTCATCATCTTCGCGGTAGGTGTATCGGCTTCTCCCTTGGCGCCATGACACATCTGGCACTTCGCCTTGTAAGTTGCCGCGCCGGCAGACTGGGCAGCGCAGGTAGAGGCCGCAAAAGCAACACCCGCAGCCAGCATCAACATCGATCGCACCAACATTTTCATTTTTTCGCTCCTTCAAGGTTCATTATCGCGGCTATTGGCGCCGTTTTGAACACTCTCTCCATAATTAACCCGGCCAGCACCGTGATGCCTCGGTTTTTGTCGTACTTTTTTCCACTACTTTGCAAAAGTTCGAAAATACTCCACCGAACTCTTAATTTGTGAATCCGTCAACTTACCCTTATACGCCTGCATCTTGCCCATACCATTGCGGACGGCGTCGACCATCTCTGTTAAATTCATCTTCTTGACACTGGCGTCCGTTACTGGCTTCACCTTCAGCATTTTGCCCATATTGGTATCAGCCATTCCGGTCGCGCCATGGCAGCCCTGGCATTTCGCGGTGTAGACATCTTTTCCGCCGTTCTGTGCCCGTGCCGTTGCGAGTGCGCATAGCGCAAGAAATATCAAAGTCCCAAGTCTTAATTTTGTGCTCACCTGGAAAGCTCCTTCTGGGTGCAAACCTCTCACTGTCCCCTGTGACCACCTAAATCCTGTTTGTGAACTGCATGGAACCCGGGTATTTGCCGGGTTCCACGGTTGTACTCAAGTTGTTCTTAACTGCATGATTCTGTTCACGGATCTACGATCCATCTTCAGAATTCGTAGCGCATTGCAAACGTCACGTTATTCGCGTGGAAGTTGCGTGGCGCGGTGTATCCAGCCGAAGTTGGAGCATTACGGCCGGTTGCCAGCGTCATGTCGGCGCAAGGCACGATTGTTGCTGTTGGAGATGTTGAAGTGCTGCAGTACTGCGCACCGGAAGCACCACCTTCTCCATATCCATAGAAGTTGTACTCCGCCTTCCATGTCAGACCAGGGCGCAAGGTCCAGGCCAATTTGACAAACGGAGACTGGTAAGTTGAGGCGAGTGAGCCATTGACGGCGCGGGCATCAGTAAAGAACTGATTCCCGTTGACCGAGCTGACTGTGTAGCCAAGGTCCGCCCTAATCTTCTTCAGGGGTTCAACGCTCAGTGCCACATTTCCAAACTGAGTTGGCGCATCCATAAAGTCGCGCGCGAACCAGTCCACAAGGATTGTCGTCGAAC
The DNA here is from genome assembly GCA_028876335.1 of Acidobacteriota bacterium. Lineage (GTDB taxonomy): Bacteria > Acidobacteriota > Terriglobia > Terriglobales > Acidobacteriaceae > Telmatobacter. The sequence goes on along the minus strand of JAGWSG010000041.1, from coordinate 37,954 downwards.
CACGAGCGAAGATGCCTGGGCATATCGCCGGTGTTCCGTCTGGCCTGGTGGTTGCGGTGCCAGCCTGTGTTGCGCTAGCAGCACTGGTGAAGCAAATATTAGTCGCCGTGTAGACGTCGTTGTAACCGTAGTTCATATCGATAGAGAACTTCTCACTTGGCGCAAGCGAAGCCCCCACACCGAACCAGCGGCTCTGGTCAACATGATCCAGCGGTCCCTGGTAGATGTAGTCGTCCGCATCCTGATCGATCTGGTTATTGAAGGTATTGTTATGCCTCTCACGATCACTGAACGAACCGTTCAGAATGGCCCACTTGGTTGGACGGTACTTTGTGTGAATGCGATATTGCTTGAACTGCCGTGGGCTCACTGACGTGAATGCATTGTCAGAATAGGCGATTTCAATCGTGCCGTTGACATCCCATTTTGCCGTCGGGCGAAGCGCAACATTGAGGATGCCGCCATCCGTTGCAATGTTCACGTAACCGTTGATGGGATCGTTCTCTTCTGCGGGAATCGGAATATTGTGCGGCTCACCTTGAGAGATGCGCTGCGATTTGTGGCGATAACCCAGGGCAAAGTGCACCCGTGGATTTACATCCCAGCTCGCCGTAAACAGATTCGATGTCATCTTGTCGCCATAGAAATTCGGCTTCAATACTCCATCGATACCGTGCGGCAAAGAACCGGTTCCGGGTGTCAATGGCCCGGTATAGGTAATGGTCTGGTTCGGGGCACCCGGGGTCGACAGTGTCGCCGGTGCAGGTACCAGAGATGTCCCCGGTTCCTGGATGTTCCAATAATCGATTTGATCCGCGAGACTGAAGGCGGGTGCCACCTGCCATACCACGCCAAAGTCCACGGAGGTTACCGACCGATGCGCTGAAGCATAGCCGCCAGAATATGTGCTTTCACGCACGGCGCTGGTCGAACCGGTATTCAGACCTTGCACATCTTCATAGTACGCAGGCAAATTCATGTTGCCACGCGTATAGCTGATCATGCCGTTCATCGTCAGGTTCTTGATACTCGAACTCTGCAAACGAAAGATGGAAGTTGGAGTCAGAATTCGCGTTGGCTGCGTACGCGTATAGCTTGTCACCACAGAGCAGGCCGGATTGATGATCGGCAATCCACCCGATGTGTTGGCAGGTGATAGCATGTCTCCGCCACCCATGCTGGCTGCATTGCAGGCGCTGGATGAATACGGGCTTTGGCTGTTCCAGTTACCCAAATATGCCGGCGTGCCATCGGCTTCCTGCACAAGGAAACCATTCGGATCCAGCGTGAAGAAGCTGTCCGCCTTGTAGTGGGTAATGCGCTCTTCGTAGGTCAGCCGTGTTGTGGGTACCGGCTTCCACTCAATGGCTCCCGAGAAGTCGTCCGTGCTGTTCCTCTGATACTGCCGGAGCAGCGCGTTGTACTTCATAATCGTGTAACTCGGACTCAGCGTTGGACCTTCCATGACGTTCTGGGCATAGCCAAAGCGATAAGTAACCCGAGCCACGGGCAGGATGGTCAGACTTGTGTCAGTCATGCGTCGTACGGTGTTAAACAGTACCGACGAGTGATTCACCGGTCCCCAGGGGATGCTTCCGGTCGGCGAAGCGCTTGGACCGATCGGTATCGATTTGCCTGGAGCAATATTGGGATTGCCTAGCAGGCCGTAATCAAAGTACTGCCGGCCGCGGCGGAAGACTCCAGAGAAGTCATATGTCGTTCCCTTTGAGAAGTCCAGGCGAGCGAACGATACGGGGTCACCACCAAATCCACCACTCACTGCAGTGAGCGAGTCAACCCAGGTGTGTTTCGTCCCCGGCAAAGCGCGCATCCGGAATGTCTGACCCAGGATACGCGGACCCGATTGTTGATTGACCAGTGTGCTGTACATGGCAGGACTACCCGTCACCGAGGATATGTGCCCGCCAACATCAACGGTAGCGTGGCTTGAAAATCCTTCCGGCACGGTAAAGTGTGTCGGTGCCGGCTGGTTTTCAGTTGCAGCTTCCTGTGCCTGGGCAATAACTGCTCCAGACAAAGCCAACAATGCTCCTATCCCGAGACCCACGGCGGCATTCCAAGCGATGCCTCTAATGGGCAATCCGCTTGTCAGCTGCGAAATCTGAATCATTTTCTTCATAATGAAGCCTCACTTAACTAAGGTCGCTCCCTGCGACGTGATCCCTTTGAACGGTGCCAGGCTCATGAGAGTCCTGGCACCAGCAGCTCCTGTGCACCTAGCGGATAAAGGCCTGACTCAGGTTTGAACCGTGAATCATGGTGTGGCAATCAATGCACGAGTTTTGCGAGGCAGAACCTGCATCCAGTCCGTGAACGGTTGCATTGGCAACCGGACTATGGCACTGATTGCAGAGTGCGTTGATATTCGGCACATTCAGCAGGCGCGCGTTCTGCGATCCATGAGGTGTATGGCAGCCGACGCAGCCTTCCGCCTTGACCGCAGCGTGTTCAAACACAAATGGTCCACGCGTATCGGTATGGCACTTTGTGCAAACTGCGTTCATGTCCGCAGTGGACCTGAGATTGTTGGGACCGAAGGTGCCGTGAGGGTTGTGGCAGTCCGAGCAACTCACCAGGCCTTCATTCACCTTGTGGTGGAAAGGCATGTTGAACGCCGGCTTCACATCGGAGTGGCACTGGAAGCACAATGCTGGCTGAGAAGCCTTCAGCAAATGGGCGTCAGCCTTCGATGCGTGGACGCTATGGCAATCAATGCAACTGACGTTTGCCTTGGCATGCGGAGAACGCGCAAAATTTGCATGCTCACCGGCGTGGCAGCTCAGGCACTTGGCATCAACCTCCTTGGCGGGCGCCTTGGCCGGATTGAAGATCTTGGTCTTGTCGCCGCCGCCCTCTACGTGTGCCTGACCCGGTCCATGGCAGTTCTCACAAGTAATTCCATTCTTGCCATGCATCTCCGCCATTTTTACGTGGGGGTTTGACGCAAAGCCCTTAACCACATCCTCGTGGCAGGTCGCGCACGTATCTGAGCCCACGAATCCGTTCGAAGCCGTATCCTTCTGCTGAGCGCCAGCCGGGACAGCGAACACCAAGGCCGCTCCCAGGAGAACCAGTCCAGTCTTCAATCCCCAGCGGGAAACCGGCCCGGCAGGAAACATTCTCTTTAGTGTTGAAATCATGAAGTTCTGCATCAATAGCCACCTCAAACTCAATTACTACTACCTGCAACCCAAATCGAACTATCAAGCGTAACCATCTTGCTTTCAACGCACAAAGATGCCCAGCGCTTTCTGTTTCGACGTTAAATCCGAACCCGATACATACAAAGTTCGTTTCACACTCAGCATCCTATGTTTTTTGCACTCAAAAACCCGTGACTCCCATCACAGGGTTACAAATCGTTCATTTTGGAGATCGAAACCAAAAATTTGGCTGCAGGCTTTAACCTTTGCTTTGGAAATGCTGGAAACACCGCTGAAAAATGCTCCTTGATGGAATGTGAGCTTGGTCACAGCAGAGAAAACACTTTCTCCGCGACACTCAGATATTGATCAAAAGTGTTGTGTATCGCAATCTACCATTGACATGAGCTCGTATTGCGGTTCTCGGCACCTGATTCGATCGCCTGAGGACGGAAACTATGGGCGCACTAATTGAAGAACCCCAGCTTGTCAGAACCACTCGACGAAGAAGCATACGCCTTGCGGATGACTCACCTGTTGAATGCGCGGCCTGCGATCAGACACGATCAGGATGGTTCTGCTCTCTGGGAGACGCCATACAGACGGAGAGGGATCTGATTGCGGCGACCACTTATCTCCCCGCACAGACAACTCTCTTCACGCAAGGCGAGGAAGCTCGCTGCGTCTACGTAGTCTGCAACGGCTATCTGAAGCTCTCCGTTGGAAGACCTGGAGAAAGACAAACTGTGGTACGGGTTGCCAGTCCGGGCACCATGCTCGGGCTTTACGCGGTGCTGAACCACGGCGTCCATGAAGTCTCCGCAGAGTCACTGACTGTATCCCAGATCAAACCAATTGAGAGAAGCCTTTTTCTGCAATTTCTTGCAACGCATCAGGAAGCAGCAGTGCGCGCAACGCGGTGCCTGGGATTTGAATATCGCTTCGCGCTGCAGTCTACCTGCCGCATTGCAGGTCCTGAATCTGTGGCGGCCCGGCTGGGACGTCTTGTAGTAGATCTTGGCCAGCAGATAGGCATGCGGGATGTTGATGGGAAAGTGAGTTTTCCGCAGTTACTCACACATGAAGAAATGGCATCAATGGCCGTGACCACAAGAGAAACAGTCACTCGCACGCTGGGCCAATTCAGAAAAAAGGGCTGGATATCGATTCGCAAGGCCATGATCAAAATCGAGAACTCCTATGCTCTCGAATCACTTCTTTAACTGAAAATTTTTCTCCTGCGGACGCCGGCCATAGCTCTCACTAGCGGCGCGGGGAGCTATGATTTTCTAAGGGAGTAATTGGCCTTCATGATTCGTTCTATTCTCCTCACAATTCTTGGATTCGCCGCATTTGGAGCGTCTTCCCGCACTGCATTAGCCGCCCCTTTGCAGACCAACGTGATGTCTACGTCACCCCAGTCGCTTGCAGAATTTCAAAAAGTTGAGGATGCGTGGTCCAACGCGATCAATACGCGTGACCAATATGGCCTTGAACTGGTACTTTCACCGCTTTTTGTCGACGTGGCGGCTACAGGCGACATCTCCACACGCAACCAGATGGTTGCTTATCTGATTTCGGGTCACGATAAATCGTTATGGCTGAAACAGAAAGTCATCACCGTGCGCATTATTGGCGACGCCGCAGTCATCAATGGAACCTACGTTCTTCACCACCAGACGGAAGACGGCCCTGTGGACGATAAAGGCGTATTTACGCATGTCTTTCAGAGGCTGCGTGGCCGTTGGGTATGCATGAACTCCCAACGCACACTTGTGCGCGAAGATTCGACGGAAAAGGGTAAGAATGGATCCAAATCCAACCACGCTTTCCATTTGCCAGCCGTCTTAAGACGGGACGACAAGCAGAAATAAGAATCCATAAATCTGGACAGAACTAGCGCTTGTACTCATTGAGCAACTGCTGCAGCCTATCCTGAGGCAAAGCATAGACGGTGTGTCCGGTTGGGCCTGTCATGGTTTTCGCGCCGACCATGGCATTCACAATTGCTTCCTCGGTGGCTTCTACAGTCGCGGTAAATAATGGCGTAATTCGATCGTTCGACACCGTTTGCACTGTGTTTGGTCCAGGTGGATGGTCCGCGTGAGGATTGGCTGTGGAGAACGCGATAAAGATGTCGCCGGAGCCGTTGCCGGAAACCGAACCTGTGCGCGCCAGACCAAGTGATGCTCGGCGCGCAAGTCGCTTGAGCTGATGCGGCAGCAGAGGAGCATTGGTTGCCACCACAATGATGATGGAACCCACGTCGCTTTGCGAATCGTCGCCGGGTCGGGCATTGGGATGCAACTGCGCGTACGGCTCACTACCTGGCATCAATTTGCCCACGGGAACACCGGCAATGGTGAGCTGTGCGCGTCTGCCACAGTTGCATTGGACCAGAACACCCACGGTATTGCCGCCATCGCTTTTGCTTAGCACACGCGACGCTGTACCTGTTCCGCCTTTGAAGCCGTAGCACACCATACCGGTGCCACCACCAGTGTTGCCTTCCGGCACCGGCCCGGGACGCGCTGCATCCAGCGCTGCATACACATCCGGTTTATGCACGTGAAAACCGTTGATGTCATTCAGCCAGCCGTCCCAGGTCTCCGCAACCACAGGCAGCGACCACTCATCTTCCTTCATTAAATGATGGTCAACCGCCCAAGCAATAATCGAGTCGCGGACTATGCCGACACTATGAGTATTGGTGATTGCGACCGGACCGGAGAGGAGACCCGATTCCTCAACCCAGGTAGTTCCGGTCATTTCGCCGTTACCGTTCAGGCTGAACCAGCCTGAATAAACCGGGTCCACGTTGAACTTGGGCCGCGGAAAGATTACTGTCACGCCTGTACGAATGGGGCCGATGCCAACCTTGAGTGGCCCGTCACCGCTAATGAGAGTGGTGGTGCCGACTTCAACGCCGGCCACATCTGTAATTGCATCAAGCGGACCAGGCGTTCCATCAAATGGAACTCCAAGATCGCGCGCGCGAAACTCTGCCTTGTTTTGAGCAACACAAGGGGACAGTGAAACCACAAAAAGTGCGGCAAGAAGTACAGTCTTGTGTGCGTGCATGCCTCACTGTACACCTGACTTTGCCTCAATTCTCAGTTTTTGAAGTAGCTGTCCGTTGCGCGCCCTGCACCTTTATGGAGACATGCACCAGTGAGAGCGCCGCGGGCGTTACGCCGGGAATGCGACTTGCCTGGCCGATTGTGGAGGGACGCACGCGCTCCAGCTTCTCGCGCATTTCGCGCGAAAGTCCACTGATCACGCTGTACTCCAGCCACTCGGGAATTGTGACCGCCTCTGCAGCCTTCAGCTTCTCGATGGATTTCTTCTGCTGCTCAAGATAACCCGCGAACTTGATTTCAGTTTCGACGGCGCGCGCTTCGTTATGCAGGACCGCACGATGCAGGGCTGCATCCTCGGCTACGCGCGTGAAGTCGACGAGCTCCGGATCTTCCGCGAGCACACCATGAACGGCCTGAAGCACCGGCTCGATGCCTACCTCAGGCCGCTTGAGCAATTGCGCCCAGGTCAGACCCGCCGTTGCATTCAGAGCGCCGAAGCCTGCGGCGGAGAGCCCATCTGCATCCACCTTGCGCGTGCGCAGAAGTGTTTCAAGGGCGATCATCCGCTTCTGCTTTGCTTCGTAGTCGGCCCAGGCTTCGTCGCCGATGAGCCCGAGGTGGCGCCCGTGCGGTGTCAGGCGGCGATCCGCGTTATCGATACGCAGGTGTAGGCGAAACTCCGCACGTGAGGTAAACATGCGATAAGGCTCGTTAGTGCCCTTCGAGATGAGATCGTCAATAAGGATGCCGGTGTAGCCTTCTGTGCGGTCCATGGTGAAGGGCGGTTCACCCTTGAGCCACAGCGCGGCATTGATACCGGCCATGATGCCCTGGCAGGCGGCTTCTTCATACCCGCTTGTTCCGTTGATCTGGCCTGCAAGATAAAGCCCTGTAAAAGACTTCACGCGCAACGTGCGGTCAAGTTCCGTTGCGTCCACCGAGTCATACTCAATGGCATAACCAGGACGCAGCATTTCCGCATCTTCAAGTCCGGGAATCGAATGCACGATCTGCCACTGGACTTCCATGGGCAGCGAGGTCGACATGCCGTTAACGTAAACCTCGTGCGTGTTGAGACCCTCCGGCTCAAGAAAGAATTGATGCTGCACCTTGTCAGGAAACTTCACGACCTTGTCTTCAATTGAAGGGCAGTAGCGCGGACCTATGCCTTCAATCTGCCCGGAATACATAGCGGAACGGTGTACGTTCTCGCGGATAAGCTGCAGTGTCTCCGGCGTGGTGAAGGCAATGTGGCAGCTCACCTGCGGCTGCACAATCTTCTTTGTACGGAAGCTGAAGGGCGTCGGCTCCGCATCGCCGGGCTGTTCCTCAAAGCGGTTCCAGTGAATGGTGCGTCCGTCAAGCCGCGGCGGCGTGCCTGTCTTCAGGCGGCATGTACGCAGGCCGAGGCGGCGTAGCGCTTCACCCAGAAGAACGGACGCCGGCTCGCCACTGCGTCCTGCAGGATAGCGTTCTTCACCGCAATGAATCAGGCCATTCAGAAATGTGCCGGTGGTGATAATGGTGGCACCTGCCATCAGACGGCGGCCATCGCGGAGTTTGAGTCCGGTGATACGGCCGTGCTTGCATTCCGGCCGGGGAAGTTCACCCAGCTCCGTATGCTGATCCCCACTCTCGATTCCCTGCTCTTCTATCACCAGATCGATAACTTCAGCCTGACGGATGTGCAGGTCGGGCTGAGCCTCAAGAACCTCACGCATTTTCACCCGGTAAAGCTGCTTGTCGCACTGGGCGCGAGGACTCCACACAGCAGGACCCCGCGAAGTATTCAGAAGCCGGAATTGAATACCTACTGCGTCGGCGACCTCGCCCATGATGCCGCCCAGAGCATCCACCTCGCGGACCAGATGGCCTTTGGCAACGCCGCCTATCGCGGGGTTACAGCTCATCTGGGCAATCAGGTCGAGGTTCATGGTAATGAGGGCGGTCTTCAGCCCCATGCGCGCAGCGGCCATGGCTGCTTCACACCCGGCGTGCCCGGCGCCCACCACGGCCACATCGTATTGTTCAATAAATGGCATTCCTTACCATTGTACGGAAATGTGCCTTTGCTACCCATTTACGGCACTCGTAGCTCCTCTATAATCGCGACAACCGTCGAGTTGCCGCATGCTCGATTGGAAGACCAGACTGCCATGAGCCAATGTGCTTGCGGAAAACAGACCCAAGGTGACGCCGAACAGTGCGTAGAATGCCACGCGCTCACTGAGCTTGAGTTGGCTTCTGGAGCGAGCACAGAGCAAATTGAAGAAGCGTATCGCAGAATTGTTGCGGAGTGGCAACCGAGGCGCCAGGGATCTGATCCCAAAATGCGACGCGCTGCGGAGATGAAACTTGCCGAGGTAAAAGCAGCCTTCAACTACCTAAAAGAAGAAAAGAATGTAGCTGCGGAGCGCGAGGATGCCCAAAGGAACAAAGCAGTCGGAGAAGTCGTTCCAGAACAATCCCCCCGTTTTGCCGCCTTCTTCAAGAATCCTTCTCTGCAACGCCTGGTAACGCTCGTGGCCTTACTGATTGCCGTTACAGCCGGGGCGTTTGCGATCGACTTTGTACTTTCCTCACTACCCGCTACGGCGCCTGGATACACGACCTTCAAAATAAATTTCAAGAACGCCTTCATGGCTCGCATGGACGGTGTGATGCATCCCAACAAGGCTTCAGGAGCGGAAGCTGCCCCGCCTGCAAAGTCCGCGGAAAATCCTGGGGACGCTCAAGCCAGCACAGACCACTCCGCTTCGCGCGAGAGCAATCGCGCGCTATTGCGAGATCTTGCCAATGTGCCACATGTGAGCGGCGCGCAAGCCTATGTCACGCTTGGGCTTACTCCGCAGGAAGTCGCGGCTGTTCTTGGGCCTCCCACTTCGGCAAGTTCCAAAGCCCTCACCTATGGCGGGTCCTCTATCTATCTACGAGACGGCTGCGTTTCCGGATGGAAGGTTGATCCTGCGGCACACCTCCCTGTGAGAATGTGGCCACGTCACCCGGTTGACCCTGATCTGGATACGTTCACAACCGGATCCACCAAGGACCAGGTGATCTTTGTGCAGGGCACACCGTCTCTGGTCACCGACGACAAGTTCGGCTACGGCAATTCGCAGGTCTTCTTCCAGGGCGGTAAAGTGGTGGGCTGGCTCAACAGTCCTGGCTCCACGCATCTCAAGGTGCACGAAGAGTAAGCATCGCAGACAGTCGCGCAATGCATTCGGTGTTACGATGCACCCAACACATCTTGGCTTCATCCAATTACACAGGAGGTCTGGCTGGATGGGTCTTTCTGAAGAGCATTGGAGGCGGCTTCCCGAACTCGCAAAGTTCCCTGATCGCGCCTCAATCGAAACCGATCAGTCGCCGGAGGAACTTGCAGAAGAAAGCCGCAAAATACGTCGCCTGCAGATGGTCGTCAATATGGTCACGCAGGTCATTGCGCAGGATTCGACCATAACAGTGGACGAAGCATCAGAGATGGTTGCAGACACACGCCGTCTGGCGCTAGGCATGTTTCCTGAGAAGGAACTGGCCTTCAACCTGATTTACTGGCCGCGGCTTCAGCGGCTGATGCGCGAACGATTCCGCTTGCAATAGGGATTTGCGCCTCAGACCTTTACTGCTGCGTGAATCGCCAGCAGTGTTTCCAGCAGCGGTTTCAACTGGTTCAGATCGAGCGCATTTGCGCCATCTGATTTGGCGTGCGGCGGATCGTCATGAACTTCTAGAAAGAGCCCGTCTATACCCGCGGCGACGGCAGAGCGCGCAAGTAGTGGAATAAATTCCGGTTGCCCGCCACTAACGCCGTTGGCAGCGGACGGTTGCTGCACAGAGTGGGTTCCGTCGAATACAACAGGCGCAAGCTTGCGCATCACTGGTAGAGAGCGGAAGTCGACAACCAGTGTGTTATAGCCGAAACTCGCACCACGTTCGGTGAGAAAAACGCGCTCGTTGCCGGTGGAGCGAACCTTCTCAACTGGGTGCGACATATCCCACGGCGCAACGAACTGCCCTTTTTTGATGTTGACGGCGCGTCCTGTCTTGCCTGCGGCGACAAGCAGGTCAGTCTGCCGGCATAGGAAGGCCGGAATCTGGAGAATATCCGCGGCTTCCGCAGCAATTTCGCACTGTGTTGGTTCGTGGACATCAGTCAAAATCGGAAGGCCTGTATCCTTGGCCAAACGGCCAAGAATCTTTACGCCTTCCTCAAGCCCCGGACCGCGAAAGCTTTTGACGCTCGTACGGTTGGCTTTGTCGAAGCTGGCTTTAAAGACATAAGGGACACCAAGATCGGCTGTTACGCGCTGAATGGCATCTGCCATGCGACGCACATGCTCTTCCGACTCAATGACACAAGGGCCGGCAATGAGGAAGAGCTTTCCCTCACCTACTCGTACAGGTCCGACTTCAAAAGATTGGCTCACGGGTGCGATTTTAACGCGACAGGCTTATCATGGAGTGGCGAGTCCGTCCACAGAACAGACCCGCTCGGTTAGGTTGAGACGTTAAACGAGCACACGATGTTCTGCGCGGCTGCGCGACCACTCCCACATGGCTCGTTCAAGAGCATGGAGAGGCGTTGCACCGGGCAAATCCGGCTGCGCTTTGATGAGTCCACGCTCGGCCAGACGGCGACAGAATGAGGCGTATTCAATGTAAAACTCAATGTCGTGGCGAGCATGGCCAAGTGCTTCGAGCGTTCGGTAGTCAAGGACGTTGTAAAGTTCGGGGTGAATTGCGGACAAAATGGCGGAAGCAATCGGCAGGTCGATTCCGCGCAACTCCATGAGAGCTTCCATGGCGCGACGTGTGGAGACTCCGGGAGCGGCTGCAATTTCAAGGGCTTCGCGAATCTTGAGTTCGCTGTTGGCGATGAGATAGTGGATGACGCGCTCGGACTTCCAGCGGACGATTGTCTCGAGGTTGGCGAGCGAGTACTCTCCGCTGCGGATGGAAGCTCCGGCTTCATAGGCTGCGCGCTCAAGCTCATGCTCGCGCTCGCCTGCCTTCTCCCAGCACTGATCGGCCAGCTGCTGAAGCTCGGACTCTGATGGACGCAATTCAAATTGAGACATGTGAACAAATCCTCCGTTCAAAAAACGAAGGCAACAATAGGCCTGCGCAAATTTGATTGTCAATAGCCGCTGGGTCTTCTCAGTACCTCTTTCGTGCAGATATGGCACGTGGCCGAGCCGCAATGAACGTGTCACCTCGAGAATGAATACGTTTCCGAAGGAGCACAATATAAGGCCGCTCCTCATGGAACGGCCTTAGCAAATCGATTTCATTGTCCTCAGGCAGTCGCTGCCGGAGAGGTTGTCGATGCCTTCCCGGATGACTCGCTGGACTCCCCCGACCGCTGTTGACGGTTCTTATAACTTGCGGTGATGAACCGTTCGAATAGCGGATGCGGTTCAAGCGGTTTGGACTTGAATTCCGGATGGAACTGGCAACCGAGGAAGTGCGGGTGGTTGGGAATCTCGACAATCTCCACGTACGTAGAATCCGGAGTCGTCCCGCTGATCCGCAGTCCACCGCCTGTCAGCAACGCTTCGTATTCGCGATTGAACTCATAGCGATGGCGATGGCGCTCGCTGATTTCAGTCACACCTCCGTAAATCTTTGAGGCAAGCGAATCAGGCTGGAGCACGCAGGTCCACGCACCCAGGCGCATCGTCCCGCCCATCTCTTCCACTCCCAGCAATTCCCGCAGCTTGTAGATGATGCGGTGCTGCGCAGCCGGGTCGAATTCGCTCGAGTTCGCGTCCTTCAAGCCGCATACGTTGCGGGCAAACTCAATGCAGGCCGTCTGCATTCCCAGGCAAATTCCAAAATAGGGAACGTTCTTTTCACGCGCATATCGGATGGCGTTAAGCATGCCTTCAATTCCGCGCTTGCCAAAACCGCCAGGCACCAGAATTCCGTCGAACCCCTCAAGCTGGTGCTCGTAACTGCGATCCTCGGGCGTCTGAGATTCAAGACCCTCGGCTTCAATCCAGGTAATTTCAAGTTTCAGGTTCTGCGCAATGGCGCCATGCGTCAGCGCCTCCTTCAAGGACTTGTAGCTGTCTTCATATTCCACATACTTGCCCACCACAGCAATGGAGACTTTGTCCTTCGGGTGGTAGCAGCGATCCACCAGCTCTTTCCATTTCGTCAGATCAGCCTCTGCAGAGTCGATGTGCAGATATTTGAGTATGAGTGCGTCCACACCCTCCTGCGCAAAGCCCAGAGGCACTTCGTAAATCGTGGGCACGTCCTTCGCCGCCACTACCGCGCGTTCTTCCACGTTGCAGAAGGCGGCAATCTTCTTCTTCATCTCGTGTGAGAGATTGCGCTCTGTGCGGCACAGCAGAACATCAGCCTGAATGCCAATGGAGAGCAATTCCTTGACCGAGTGCTGCGTGGGCTTTGTCTTGAGCTCTTGCGCCGCGGCAATCCAGGGAACCAGCGTGAGATGCACGAACACCGTATTCTCGCGGCCAAGCTCCTGGCGCATTTGGCGAATGGCCTCCAGAAACGGCAGCGATTCGATGTCGCCGACCGTGCCGCCAATCTCAACTATGGTTACATCGGCACCGTTGGCCGAGACCTTTCGCATTGCGTTCTTGATTTCGTTGGTGACATGCGGAATCACCTGGACAGTCGCACCAAGATAATCGCCGCGGCGTTCCTTCAAAATAATTTGCTCGTAAATGCGGCCCGTGGTGAGGTTGTTGTCACGCGAAAGCGGCGAATGGGTGAAACGCTCATAGTGGCCGAGGTCGAGATCAGTTTCTGCACCGTCGTCGGTGACAAAAACCTCGCCATGCTGAAACGGCGACATGGTTCCTGGGTCAACGTTGAGGTACGGATCGAACTTCATCATGTTGACGCGCAGGCCGCGGCTTTCAAGCAGGCAGCCGATGGAAGCAGCTGCAAGACCTTTTCCAAGACTCGATACAACTCCGCCCGTCACAAAGACATACTTTGCAGACATGGATGCAACCTCTTATTGGAAGAATGTGATTGGACGTACCGGGTGGGCACAATCAAGTATGGCAGAGATTTGCGGCCGACGAAAACCGAAAAATCATGGATCAAATGTGTTTGCTCGGATATCCCCTTAATCAGTTCATCTGATTAGGTTTACTCCTTGCCAAGGTTGAGCCGAAGCCGGACGCTTCAGTCCTTGCAATGTGGAAAAGCAAGTTCAAAAGGGTCAGAACCAAGAGAAAGGTTTAGACCGACGCCTCTCAAAAAGATGCCGGCTGCCATCCAGACAGCCGGCGTTCAATCCAGGACTGCATTAAAAATTAAGTGTGACTTTTGCGGTCAACGCACGCGGTGTCACGTAGTGCGTGCCGCTGAATGTGGAGAGGAAGTTATACAGCGCATATTTGTTGGTGATGTTGACAGCAGTGATGTCAAGGTCGATCTTATAGCGCTCCTTGCGGAATATATTCTGCTGGCCAAGAGACAGATCAAACAAATTGCGCGGTGCAATGCGTGCAGGATTCTTGTCTGGATTCTGGGTGCCAGGCGCCGGAATGGATATCAGCGTTGACCCCAGGCTCGATGGAGCGCAGGACGAGAAGCCCGACGTCAGTGTTGCCTTCACACCGTTGCAGGTAATGCCCGCTTCAAACTGTTGATCGTTTGTCAGGTTCGACAGATCGACAGGAGAGGTCGAGTTTGTAGCAAACGGAGCCGAGCCTGCAACCTGACCGGAGTCATAGCGCCAGTTCCAACTCATCCACGGCCCTGTTTTTCCGAACTGATATTGCACATGCGTGGTCTGGTTGAACTTTTCGTCGTGATCGATGCGGAAGGGTAATCCACTCTTCCCCACAGTCGCGCCCGCACCCGCAACTTGCGGCGGGAAGAATCTTGCCGCCACGGAGGACATGACAGCGTACGCGCTAAAGCCATGGATAGTGGGCACATCGATGTTGATGGCATATCCCGGAATCTTTGAATTATGCCAGTCGATCGGAAAGGTAATTGGAGTATTGCCGAGAACGCTGAAATCAAATGCGTTGTGAGTGTATTTCCAGATGTACTCGCCATTCAACATTACGTAGCGGCTGACCGCCTGCTGAAAGCCTGCGTGAAACTCATTGCGAAATCCTGGCTGCTCTACTGTGGAAACACCAGGCGAACAGTTCAGTAATGGCGAGAGAACAGCGTTGCTGCATCCTTCACTGGAGAGGACAAGATTCTCGTTAAATGGCGTTTCAAGCGTGCGTGCGTAGGAAAGACGCAGTACTGTGCCAGTGCGTTTAATGCTATAAGCAATGCCCAGACGAGGCTCAGCCTGCCACGCGCTGGTGAGTCCGTTGTACACATCGCCACGCAAGCCAAGATTCAAGTTCCAATTGCCAACCCTGATCTGATCCTCAATGTAACTGGCAATCTCTTTAATATCGGCGTGGCCATAGTAAGCATAATCGGCGCCTCTGCGGGTTAAGTCATACGGAGCGAGGACAGGCAAATAGCCCGGATTAGCAAAGAGTCCGGTAGCAGCACACTGGGAGGTATCGGAATATCCTGGTATCGGATTTCCACTCGCATCGAGGCAGGGAGCATTCAGCGTGGAATCTACAACACCGATGCGGTCATGCTCACGCAGGAAGGTATGTTCATACATAGCACCAATCTTGATGTTCTGATTCCCATTGGCGTACGTCAGGTCGGAATGAATCCCAGTGTTGAACAGTGAACGCGCTTGCTCAATGGACGACGTCTGCATATTGGCCGGCCCAAGGTCCGCCAGAGGATTGGGGCTTGGGTAGTAGTGATACTGATCTTTGCGCGCGTAAACGCCCGTGTTCAGGACCGCATATTGATTGAACACATGGGTCCATGTAGGTGCAAAGTTAAAGGTGCCAATCTTTGAGCGCTGGTCGGCATTACCCACATTGGCAAAGACCGGATTTGCCGAGGTGCCCCCGCTGACGACATTCTGCACATTCAAGTTGTCATAAGAGTTGGGCGTTTGAAACCACGACCTGCTGTAATTCAGGTTTGAGTGAAGCGAATCTGCGGCGTTGAATGAGTAGTCCACACGATCAAAGACATTCTGTTGGTTTCCCTTCGCGTGAAAGACCTTGAACTCCGGCGGGTCAAGAAAGCGTCCGGTGTTAAGGCCGTCCAACTCAAAAAAGTTGCCCCAGTTTTTGCCACCGTAAGAAAGATCAATGCTCCCAGAGGCTGAACCAAAAGACCCATAGGAGGAACTAATGCTGCCTGTCGGCTTGGTTACTCCTTGACCCGATCGCGTCGTTGCCACAATCACCAGGCTGGTCTTGTCGCCATATTCAGCCGGAGGTGCACCGGAAATCACTTCCATCGACTGGATCACGTTCGACGGAAGCTGATTTGAAAATGTTCTACTCTGCTGGTCGGTGATGGGCTGCCCATCCACCGAAAAGGAGTTCGATGCATGATCCCCTAATCCGTGGAACATGCCATTGGAATCGGCGGAGACACCGGGCGTGGACACCGTCACAAGTGAACTAAGAGAAGACGATTGACTTTCCAGAGGAACTTTGATGAAGGAATCGCGGTCCACATCGGTGTGAAACGTCGGATCGTCTTCAATCAGATCTCCGCTCGACTCCACCGTAACCGTCGTTGCCGCGCCTGAAATTTGCAGGATCAACTTCACCTCAATTCCCAACGCCGACTCCAAATCGATGTCCTTATGCAAAGAAGCGAACCCAGCCGCCGAAACTGTGATGGTGTATGGGTGAAAGGGCACATTAGAGAATTCAAATTGCCCTGTCGCATCCGCGGTAGAGGTTCGGTCCATTCCGCTCAGTGCATTCGTAAGACGCACAGTGGCACCGGGAATGACGGCTCCGCTGGGATCGGTGACCATGCCTCGAATTACTCCAGAGTTTCCCGACTGAGCGAACCCTAAGGACGTGCTGACACCGACGACCAAAAGCAGGATCAAAAGTCTGCGGACTATTGCACCGAAAACAAACGGCATGAAAAATCCTCCATGAAGGCTGCAAAAGAATTTCGAAATGGGGCGGCAGAGTATGCACTGCCACGCGATGGAAGCCGTTTTAAATGCTTCTTCGGAACGCCTCTAAAAATTGGTCGCCAAGCCAGTCTGACTCGAAGCCAGGCGTGACCTATCAGCTACAACCAATTTTTGAAAAAAGTTATGAAGGAATCAGACGGCGCCGAAGAATGCAATACACGCCATGGGCGGAGGACGATTGAGAAGCCGCGTTTGCCAGTAGCGGGCTATTCTGCGTGCCTTAGGTACCGGCACTGTAATGGCTGCTTTCGTAAATAATACGACTGCCGCGGCAGCTGCAATGGGAACTGCCGAATGCAATACCACGCAAAGTGCGCAATGTTCGGCATCGCTGCTGGTGCGATGCATATGCGTGACCTGCGCAAATGCAAGTAGAGCCAGCAGCACAACACACAAAAACGCTGTCACCTTGACGGTACGGGATCGCGTGCCACCGGGGTATTGAACCTGCCCAATGGATGCTTTGGCGAAGACTTGCATTCTCTTAAGAATACACAATCTTCTAATTCATATGAAAAGCCTTCTCTGCGAGCCGGCTTCAAGATAGATGTATCGCGGAGCAAACATTGCAGTCTCGTCATCGTCTAAACTGTGGAGCCATGGGCCACTTAGCGCGTGTTCGATGCCGGTTATTCATGATTGCGGCAACGTGCATGCTGCTGACCGTCGCAGCTGCGCCGTCACAAGACCACCAGAATCAAAAGCCGCTTCCACTTAAGCCTGGAATTCCAGGTATGGGCTCGAATCACCGGCTCATCCTCAAAGATGGCTCCTACCAGATGGTTCGTACTTACCAGATAGTGGGTGATCGAGTTCGCTTTCTCTCCCAGGAGCGAGGTGACTGGGAGGAGCTACCCACATCGCTGGTGGATTGGGACGCAACGAAGAAGTGGGAGCAGAACCACTCGTCGGATGCTGAAGAAGAGTCTCCCGCGATGGAAGAAGCAAAAGAACTGGACAAAGAGGAGGCGGACGCACGCGCCGATGAACAGGCTCGCATGCCGGAAGTTTCCAAGGGGCTGAATCTGCCGGATCAAGATGGCGTCTTTGCTTTGGATACCTTTCATGGCACTCCGGCATTGGTTGAGCTACCTCAGGTGGAAGTAAACGTAAAAACGCAACGATGGCGTGGATTAAACACGTTCAATCCACTAGCCGGCGCGAAGGCCAACCTTGAACTTGCAGGCGCGCAAGCAAAGGTACATCTGCACGTAAATGATCCGGTCATCTACCTGTCTCTCGACTCGCGTGACGACAAGGAGGACATCCTGTCGAATGCCATGACCATCCAAACGAACAATACCGCCAACGTTGTGAATGGCAAGCATGGGGCCAACTCCGCTCACTCCAGCTTTGCAATCGTGCATCTTGATGAACGACGCGCCGTACGTCTTGTGGGAGCCATTCACGTGAGCCTCACTGGGGCAGTCTCGCAAAGCGAGAATGTGATTCCCACCAAGGTAGAGGTCATGAAGGGTAATCACTGGCTCAAGATCACACCTGCAACACCACTTCTCATCGGTGAATATGCGCTGGTGGAAATTCTTTCACCCGATGATATTGGCCAGACAATTTGGGACTTTCGAGTGGACCCAACACTCGGCGACAACGAGGGCTCACTTACCCCGGTTGATCAATAAACACTCGCCTGGGTTCTCTCTTCCACCTGGATGCGGCGCGGAACGCCCCGCAATCGGTAGTAGATCAGCAGAAAAAGCGCCGCTGAAACACTCAGCAATGCGTCCATAGCAGGCATTCCGTGCGGTCCCCAGTGCGCATATCCGCGCCCATCAAGATACGTCATGTACGCAACCGGAAGATTGCCTATGGAATTTATGATGGCGTAGCGTGCGCCGCCACTCTTGCCCGAGCTGCCCAGAAAATCGAGCGCCACCCCAGTGAACAACGCCCAGCAGACGCCAATAGTGAATAGGTACAGTACGGTTCCCGTGAAATATACAGATGGACGCAACGGCGCGATCGCCAGAATGGCAAGTGTAGACGCGTTGAGAATGCCCGCCATGGGATAGGCAAGCGGCGCACGCAGACGGACTGGAATGACAGACGCTGTCAATGTTCCAAGCGTGGTCAGCAGCGCGCCAGCCAAGCCATTGATCCATGCCACCTGCTGCCCACTAACGCCGAAGTCTGCGGCAAGGGAAGGCAGTAGGCCGATCATGGCGCCACTGCAAAGGGGCATCGTAATGAGTAATGTGTAAGGAATCGCATCCCATCGGCGAAAGGTTAACCCAAACTCTCTGCGAATGCGGGCGAATGTGTAACGCAGGCTCTGCTGAACGGGGGCTGGTTCCGGAGGCAGAAAGTAGACCGCAAGCGTAGGAAGCAGAAGCATACTCGCCGCGACCCAGCCAAGGCCACTCAGCGGCAACTGGTCTGCCAGCGCAACAAGAGCAAAGACCGTAATCGCGCTGAAGAAAAGTGAGCCTGCCTGGTACGCGCTACTCGCCCGGCGACGATTCATCGCACTCCGAAAAGTTCCCATGATGCCGCCGCAACTCGCGGCTACAAGAAGACCGAGGCAATAACTCAAAAAGATGAGCCGTATCGCCCAACTTGATCCGAGACTTGGCTGATGAAATGCAATCACCAATACTGCCGCGGCAATGGAGGATGAAAGAACTATCCATGTGCGCCGTCGTATCCAGAAATCCGCGATTGGACACCACAGGAAATAAATTGTGTGCGGGATAGTAAGAAGCGCAACAATCTGAGACCCACGCGCGGGATCTATACCTTCCCTTCGCAACAGAAAAGAGAGTGCGCCCGTAACCAGGCCGACATCAATAATTGCTGTGGGCGCGATAAGGAATGCGATCAGCCAGGGACGTTCATTGGAATCCGCAATTGCGGACTGCGGATGGCTTGTTCGCATGCGCACGAGAATAGCACGGCAATTTGAACTCCGAAATCGGGATCGCGGGCCTCACCTTGGTCTCAATCTGGTGAGCGCGTTTGAATCAGCCTTAGACGCCGCTTCTCCCATTCCTCGCTCGAAAACATACGCGGGCCCACCTCGATCAGGCGCGGCATCATGTTGAACACCGCCACCCGGCTCCAAGGACGGCCATCGCGTTGACGAAAGCCCTTCTCGTTCAAATCACTTACGATACTCGAGTAGCTGAAATCCTGTACGAGCAATTCCATCATCAGCATAAGTGCCTGGTGCTCGCGCGGCTCAACCTCCAATCGGCGGCAATCTTCGGAGACCCGAAGGCCGAAAGGAATCTCCTCGGCAAAACAGCCTTCCTGCGGAGCTTCCGTATCAGGCAGTTCGCGACGCCACTCAATGGACACGATTTGCCAACCGGCGGCTCGCCGTTGCTGAATCAGTTCTGGAGTGTAGGTCTCTGATACGACATCGCGCATGCGTTCAAAGTACGCCATGACAGGGCCTCCGATGGATTCTCTGGCCTTACCAGAAGCAATCCTGATGCCACTGCAAAACCGGACACGCATGACGAAAAGCTGCTGACTTTATTCACTTTCATTTCCGAGCCGGTTCACTGCCTTTTTGGCCGCAATGTCCAAAACCGCACTCCTCCGTTCAATTCCGGACAACTGCTGAATCTTAGACTATTCGCGCACACTGATACCCAGCGCCTTCATCTTGCGATAGAGATGACTCCGTTCAAGCCCCAGCAATTCAGCCGCACGGCTGATATTGTTGCGCGCCTCATCCACTTTCTTCAAAATGTATTCGCGCTCATAGGCGTCGCGCGCCTGTTGCAGGGTCGAAAATTCTTCCGTCTGTCGCACACTGGCCTTGTGCGTAAGTGGCGGCAAGTGTTTGCGCTCAATGCGGAGAGTCCGTGGATTGAGGATCAGTACGCGCTCAATCACGTTTTTCAACTCACGCACGTTCCCCGGCCAGTGATAGCGGCCAAGTGCTTCAAGGGCTTCCTCGCTGATCTCCATTCTCGGCCGGCCGTATTGGCGACCATATTCGCTCAGAAATTCCCGAGCAAGCAGTGGGATGTCTTCCTTCCTCTCGCGCAGCGGCGGAACAAAAAACGGCACTACATTCAGCCGGTAAAAAAGATCTTCGCGAAAATTGCCCTTCGCAATTTCTTCTTCGAGATTCTTATTCGTGGAAGCAATCAGCCGCACATCCACCTGTAACGCCTGTGTGCCACCGACAGGCGTGAATTGCTGGTCGTCCAAAGCGCTCAGCACCTTCGCCTGCGTCTTCAGGCTCATGTCTCCCACTTCGTCCAAAAAGAGCGATCCCCCATCAGCACGTTCCAAGGTTCCGCGCTGCTCTGTGGGCCCGCCGGGCTGTGCACCATGGCGATACCCAAACAGCTCCGCTTCAATGTGAGCTTCGGGGATTGCAGCGCAATTCAGCTCAACAAAGACGCGATCGCGCCGCAGGCTTTCCGCATGAATTGCCCGCGCAATCAGTTCCTTGCCAGTTCCCGACTCGCCGTAGATCAAAACGCGTCCATTGGTTGGCGCCATGAGTCGAATCTGCTGGCGCAGCGCCTTCACCGGTACACTTTCGCCGGTAAGAACCGCGCTTACGCTGAACTGGCGCTTGAATTCAAGATTCTCCGTGCGCAGACGACGAGCTTCTACCGCGTTCTTGAGTACTATCAGAGTTCGTTCGATCGACAGAGGCTTTTCAAGAAAGTCAAATGCGCCCAGTTTCGTTGCTTTCACTGCTGATTCAATCGTCCCGTGCCCGCTGATGATGATCACTTCTGGACGTACGTTGCTCGCCTGTTCGTGAATTTCGCCAAGCACATCAAGCCCATCGCGGTCAGGGAGCCAGATATCAAGAAATACCGCGTCGTAAGGTGCGTCATCCAACCGTGTTCGAGCCTCTGCGGCATTGGCCGCCGTGGTTACGCCGTAGCCTTCTTCGCGCAGAATCTCCTCGAGCGCAGTGCGTATCTCTGCTTCATCGTCAACCACAAGAATGTGATTCATGAACGGGTCTCCACTGCAGGCGCCGATGAATTCTCATCGGAAGCAACTTGTTCCATCATAGGCAGTCGAACAAGAAAACGCGCCCCTTTGGGAAGATTGCTCTCTGCCCGAATTGTCCCACCATGTTCTTGGACGATTTTTGCTGCAATGGAAAGCCCCAGACCGGTTCCGCGCCCCTTCGTCGAGTAGAAAGGCAAAAATAGGCGCTCGCGAATCTCATTCGTCAATCCGTGTCCTGTATCGGAAACACAAATCTCTACAGCAGAGCCGTTTTCACTCAGCCGTGTGCGAACCGTAAGAACGCGCAGCAGGCTGCTCTGCATCGCCTCTGCTGCATTGTCGATTAAGTTGGCGAGCGCACGCCGCATCGCCTCGGGATCAGCCATCACCTGGGGCAGGTTCGAATCCAGGTCTCGCTGAATCGTAATACCCTCAAGACGATCCGCAAAATGCGATAGCGCCTGTTCAGCCACTTGATTCAGGTTGCAGGCTCTGGGTTGGGGCGCGGGGAACTGTGCAAGGGCGGAGAATTGATCCACGAGCGTCCGCAGTGAACCGACGCAGCCCAAAATTACTTCTGCACATTTGCGAATGATGGCCGGCGAATCAGGCTGGCTCCGATCAAGATGACGCCCGATGCGCTCGGCTGAAAGCGCAATCGGCGTAAGCGGGTTCTTGATCTCATGCGCTACGCGTTGCGCCACTTCCTTCCAGGCAAGTTGGCGCTGCGCGAGTAGAAGCTCGCTCGTGTCTTCTACAACCAGCACCATTCCTTTCTGCGCCTCCGCAAACTCAAGCGGCACGCACGTCAGTGCAAGATGCATCGCATTGCCTTGCAGATTCAATTCGAACTCAGTGGAGGAGGAACCCATGCGCTGGGCGCGCCGCAGAAGCGCAGAAACGTCATCTATGCATTCAGCAGGCAATACCGCTGACAGAGTCTTTCCACGAAGTTCGACCTCGCTGGAAATACCCATCAAGCTCGCAAATGCCCGATTCGCCTGGAGAATCTTCCTGCTGCCATCAAGGGTGACCACACCGCTTGGAATTGTCTCGACGATCGTTTCAAGCTCACGGCGTCGCTCTTCGATGGATTGATTGGCCGCCGTCAGTTGCGCAGATGATGTTTCTGCCAACTGCCGGCTGGTATCCAGATCGGCAGCCATGTGGTTGAAGGCCCGCACCAGTTCAGCCATCTCTCCCGTCGTTAGCAACTCAACGCGGTGCTCATACTTTCCCGCGGCAATTTCATCCATCGCATCGGCAAGCGCCTCAACAGGCCGGGTAATCTGCTTGGACAGAAACAGCGCCAGCCACACACTGGAAAAGAAAACGACCACCGTAATCAGTAACAGCATCAGGAAGAACGTGGATCGAATGCTGTTGCGTGTACGAAAGAGATGCCAGTAATTTGCCGCACCGGAACGAATGCGCCGCGCAGTCTGGCTCAGACCTTCTGGCATGGGCAGGGCGACCACCACCACTTTTCCTGTGCGTGTCGATGCCTGCCCAAGTGCATATTCCCTTCCATTCACAGCAAGAATGGGCTGATCATTGCGCTGCGCGGCCGAAAGCAGGCTCACAGTAAAGGGTGCTGCCAGGGTTACGGGCTGTTCCTGCTCACCATTAGCAAGCCAGGGAGTGATGCTTATCTGACTTGGCTCTGAAGGAACCTGAAAAGACGTGACTTCGCGTGCAGTATTGTCATAGACAACGGCAAATCCTCCGGAGAGCGTCACACGATGCATCTGCAGCTCCTCATTGAGCTGCGGTACTGGGGCAGCCATAGCCGGTGATGCGGCGATGGATTCAGCCTCCACACGCGCATTACTGGCCACATATTGGGCCAGTTCCGCCACGACGCGAGTGGAGTCCTGCCGGAGTTCGGTGATATTCGGTGAGAACCAGCGATCAATGGAACGATTCATCAGCTCGAAGCTGAACAGAAACATGAAGACTGCCGGAGTCACAGCGATAAGCGCGGCGCCCAGAACCATGCGAGTTCTAAGCCGAGACCCCAATGCAATGCTGCTTTGATCAGCGTAGAGTTTGAGGATGTTGCGCAACAAGAGGAGCAGCAACACCATCAGCAGCAAAAACACAACTACTGTAAGGCCAGTGAATGCCAGCGTTTCACCCGATGTATCGGGATCAAGAAAGCGAATGTTAAATGCCTGTAAAGCCCCTAGGACAGCGAAGAACAAAATAACACCCGCGCCGAGAAGTAGCACGATGCGCCTTCGCTGTTTGTCCCCTGTTGGCATGCGGCGATTATAGTTCGGGTTGAGCAACTACCGTGATTTCTCTTCGCGCCTGGAAGCGCCCACACTGCTGTCTAAATCGCTTCAAGGGTTTATCCCAACAGGGTCGCTGCCGGGATCCAATCGCGCTTCTGGCTGTCCGCGACACCCTGGTGCGTAAGGCTGCCGAGCCATGTATTCAACCCTTCGGCAAACCCTGTATCGCGTCGCAATGCCTCACGAGCACCCAGATTCGCAATTCGCATAACATAAGGAAATGTGGAATTGGTCAGCGCCAGCGTGGACGTATGCGGCACAGCGCCGGGCATATTTGTCACGCAATAATGCACCACACCGTCCACCACATAACTGGGATTGGAGTGCGAGGTAGGTTTCGCGGTTTCGACACAACCACCTTGGTCGATTGCAACATCCACAATTACCGCGCCATTTTTCATATTTGCGACCATCTCTCGTGTAACCAGCTTGGGTGCAGTTGCTCCGGGGATAAGGACGCCGCCGATTACGAGGTCCGCTTCGCGTGTGGCGTTTGCCAGGTTGTAGCTGTTGGAGGCAAGTGTATAGAGCCGGCCGCCGAAAATATCTTCAAGTTCCCGCAGACGATTAAGATTCACATCAATCAAGGTGGTCTTGGCGCCAAAGCCAAGTGCAATACGCGCGGCATTCGTACCGACGATGCCTCCACCAATGATGGTCACATGTGCCGGGGGCACTCCAGGAACTCCACCCAGCAGAATTCCGCGGCCACCCCGCTCTTTCTCCAGATAGGTAGCGCCTACTTGCACGCTCATCCGGCCAGCCACTTCGCTCATCGGCATTAACAGTGGTAGTGTTCCACTCTTATCGCGAACCGTCTCATAGGCAATGCCAATGACCTTGCGCTCCAGAAGTTTGTTGGTGAGTATCGGCAAAGGCGCCAGATGCAGATAGGTGAACAGAACAAGCCCCTCGCGAAAATAGACGTACTCCGTCTCGATGGGCTCCTTCACCTTGACCACCATCTCTGACTTGCCCCAGACGTAGCCCGCCTCCCCAACAATCTCCGCACCGGCATTCTGGTAGTCCTCGTCCGGAATGCTGGAGAGCACACCTGCGCCGGTCTCCACCAAAACCTTATGACCCGCCTCCGAAAGCGCCTTTACACCCGCGGGCGTGATGCCAACCCGCGCTTCGTTGTCTTTAATTTCTTTGGGAACTCCAATAATCATTGCCGCTGCTCCTGTGCGCTCAGGTCAACTTCACATTCAATTTGGATGCCAGAATGAGTTCCTCTAGTACCCCCGCTGAACCGCGCCGATGGCAATATTAGAGGAGGGCTGGACCGGCGCGGTTCACCCAATCAAATGCATATGCGTGCAATCGTACGGCTCATTTTGCTTTCAATGTATGCAAATTTTGTGCTAGTAGTCGCTTATGGGAACAAAACGTGCACAAACGCGCATTGCTTCGCATACTTATCCCACACTTGCCGAAACTGCCCCCAACTCCGCAGTCGACGCATTCGACGACGCCATCTTGCGCTTGCTTGAACGCAATGGCCGTGCCACAAATTTTGAGGTGGGAGAGGCCGTCGGATTGTCCGCATCTGCGGCCTCGCGACGCATTATGGCCCTTGAAGCCTCAGGCGCCATTCGTGGCTATCGTGCCGTCGTGAATGACCAGCTGCTTGGCAAAGGAGTTACGGTCTACATCCGGGTCACTCTTGAAAAGCAATCCTCCAGCGTCCTAAGTGCCTTTGAAGCAGGAGTTCGCCGCTCCGGCAGCATTGTGAGCTGCCACCTGATGGCAGGCCAGTTCGATTACATGCTCATTGCTAAAGTTGCCGACATCGAGGACTATGGGAGGCTACATCAAATGGAACTATCTCGCCTGCCCGGTGTACGGCGGCTTGAAACGAGCTTCGCTTTGCGGGACGTCCTCGAAACAACTGGAAGATAGGGAGATTCGCGCAGTCTGTCGATAAACTGGGAGTGACCTAAGGTATCCCTCCTGCGTTCTTTCCTGTGTTCAAAGGCGATACCGCATGCTGCAATCACAAAGAGACTGAACCAGGCCCCGTCGGGGCCTGGTTCACACTGAGTTACACCATGGACGAACAGAGCGAGAGTAATTTTCAGCCAATGGCGCCGGATAACCTGCCGCCTCTGGAGCCGGAGCTTCCTGAGCATCCGCGGCCGCGCATTCCGTTCGTCCTAATCGGCTTTGTCATTCTCGCATTACTGGCGGTCATCGCGCTGGTGGCCATGTGGCCCAAGAAATCTGAGACGGTGCAGGCAGCAGACGACCTTGGCCCAGGCGTTTATAACCCCGCAGGCCTGCGTGGACATTTGACTATCCAATGGGAGGGTCGCGCGCGCTACAGGCTGCAGATCGAGCCCCTGAATGATACGCTCGCCGACGGATTCGCTTATGTTGCAGGCACTCCCGACCAGCCTTACGCCCTTACTATCCGCGTACTGGATAATGCCGGCTTCGCACTCTGCAGCAAGGAGATCCTGTTTCCGTTCGATCCCGAAAAGGCACTCGCCGCCCAGGCCAGTGCTGATTTGAAAAACGCTGGAAGGCGAAGTGCCGGCCAGATTGCCCGTGAGCTGGCGCAGCAACGAGCTAACCTCGACCAGTTGAAGCAGCAGGAAACCCAACGTGAGATAGGCAAGGACATCTTCCAACCCGTCGTCGATCCCAACGGTAAAGTGATTGCCGTTCAGGCATTGGGTGACCTCCCTTGCTCCGTCGACGCCTACAAGCGCGCCTACATCTGGGACTTCACGACAAATTTCCCCACACCGGATGAGCAGGACGCATTGCTGCACCACCTGCCTAATGCCATTGAGGAAATTCAGGCACGCTCACAGCGAGCGGCTTCGGCAGCCGCGGCGCGCCGTAAAGCTGCTGCCAAACCGTATCCAAGCTTCTTTGTTGAGGGCGACGACCGCATCACCGACTACGATGTGGGGAACGCGGTTCTTTCAACATCCATGCGCAAGGCCTTCGCCATCGGCCGCAGAGCAGAGCAGGTCACCGCTCAAAACTGGGCAGATGACTCCGCTCTGATTCACTACAAATGCGATTCCTTTTCGAATTGCACTCTTTCCCGGTCAGGCAGCGCTGCAGTTCTGCATGCGCACATGATTCGCTAGCGGCGCTATCTAAGCCGTCATTTAAGTCTGCTTATTCCGCGTTATCAATCTGCGCGCGCTGCAGCTTGTCCGAGTAATCCACGTACACGGCCTTCCAGGTGGTAAAGAAGTCAATCGCACCCAGGCCCTCGCGATGACCATTGCCTGTGCGCTTGATGCCGCCGAATGGCAAATGGACTTCCGCTCCAATGGTGGGAGCGTTGATGTACGTAATGCCTGCCTCCAGATCGCGCATCGCCGTAAAGGCACGATTCACGTCCTTCGTATAGAGCGCCGTTGACAGACCGTAGTCAATCGAATTAGCAATTTCAATTGCCTCTTCAAACGTATTGAACTCGATAAGACTCACGACGGGACCGAATACCTCTTCGCGCGCAATGCGCATTGATGCAGTCACACCACCGAACACAGTGGGCTCAAAGAAATGCCCTTTGGCATGTGGACCGCTTTTCAACGCCTGGCCGCCTGTCAGCAGCTTCGCACCCTCGTCTTGCGCAATCTTCACGAATCGCGCAGAGGTATCAATCTGTTGCGCGTTAATCTGCGGACCAACCTGCGTGGCTTCATCCAGCCCGTCCCCCACAACCAGTGCCTTGGCGCGGGCCACAAATTCCGCCGTAAACTTCTCCGCAATTCCCTTCTGCAAAAGGATGCGGCTGGTCGCTGTGCAACGCTGACCGGTGGTGCCAAATGCACCCCAAATGGCTCCATCCAGAGCGAGCTCAAGATTGGCGTCATCCAGTACTATCTGGGCATTTTTGCCGCCCATCTCAAGCGAAACTGGCTTAAAAGTTGCGGCAGCCCGCTGACCAACCAGGGAGCCGACCTCACTTGACCCCGTGAAGCTGATGGCCCGCACATCCTTATGGCTCACCAGCGGCGCACCAGCCTCCGGGCCAAAGCCGAAGACGATGTTCACCACTCCCGGCGGCAGGCCGGCATCCATCAGGGTCTTGACCAAATTCAGTGTCGAGAGTGGCGTATCTTCGGCTGGCTTGATCACACAGGTATTGCCTGCGATCAGCGCTGGAAATAGCTTCCAGCTCGGAATGGCCATAGGGAAGTTCCACGGAGTAATCATGCCCACAACTCCCACAGGCATCCGGACGCTCATGGCGAACTTGCTCTGCAGCTCCGAAGGGGTGGTCACACCAAACAGCCTGCGACCCTCGCCAGCCACGTAAAAGGCCTCATCAATGGCCTCCTGTACGTCGCCACGGGTCTCGGCAATCACTTTGCCCATTTCGCGGGTCATATCCCGCGCAAACTGCTCTTTGCGCTCCTGCAGAAGGGTGCCGGCCTTGTACAGTATGTCCGCGCGCTTGGGCGCTGGAACCAGCCGCCAGGTCGCAAAGGCCTTCTTGGCGGCTGCAACTGCCAGATCCACATCATCCGTGTACGAGGAGGGAAAGGCGCCGACAACATCCGAATGGTCCGCGGGGTTCAAATTCAGAAAGGTTCTACCACCTCTGGCTGGCATCCATTCGCCGCCAATCAAATTTTCATAAGTGACGTGACTCATTGTTTATCCTCAGGAAGGGGGGATGTCCGTTTTGGCTTCTCTTAAGGGGCCCGAAAATGACCCGCGCAACCCCTGAGTGTACCGCAGAGTCAGCCGTACCGTTTGGGGTCTGCCGAGCCACACAGTTACCAAAAGTGCGCAAAGCTCCCATTTCACGCCTGTGCGAGTGCTTGGCCGTACAATACTGTTTTGAGGTAGAAGCAACATTCCATGACATCGAACGGTTATCCATCCCGCTCATCGCGGACGCATGGCCTGCGCTCCCTATTCAGCATGTTTTCGAGCGATCTTGCGATCGATCTCGGCACGGCCAATACACTCGTGTACGCTGCCGGTAAAGGCATTGTGGTCAACGAGCCTTCCATCGTCGCTATCAATAAGAACACTGGCGAAGTTGAGGCCGTAGGCAAAGAAGCCAAGGAGATGCTCGGACGCACTCCAGGCAACATCGTGGCCATCAAGCCCATGAAGGACGGCGTCATCGCCGACTTCAAGGTCACGGAAAAAATGCTCAACTACTTCATTCAGAAGGCACATAACCGCAAAATGCTGGTTCACCCACGCATCGTCATCGGCGTGCCCTCTGAGATCACGCAAGTGGAAAAGCGCGCGGTTGAAGACTCCGCCTATCGAGCCAAGGCCAGCGAGGTATACCTCGTCGAACAGGCTATGGTGGCCGCCATTGGTGCAGGTCTGCCCATCACCGAACCCGGCGGCAACATGGTTGTAGACATCGGTGGTGGAACCACAGATATCGCGGTCATTTCGCTTTCCGGCATCGTCTATTCGCGTTCTGTGCGCATGGCCGGCAATCAGATGGATGAGGCCATCACCAACTACCTCAAGCGCAAGTACAACCTGTTGATCGGCGAGCGCACCGCGGAGCAAATCAAAATTGAGATTGGCTCGGCCTTTCCGCTCGACAAGCCGCTTACCATGGAGATCAAGGGCCGCAATCTCATCGAAGGCGTGCCGAAGACGATCACCGTCGATGACAGCGAAATCCGCGAGGCACTCGGAGAATCCATAGCTGTCATCATGAATGCCATTCGCGTCGCACTTGAACGCACGCCCCCTGAGCTCTCTGCCGACATTTCCGACCGCGGCATCGTGCTAACCGGTGGCGGTGCACTCATTAAGAATCTCGACAAACGCATTCGCGAAGAAACCGGACTGCCCGTCTCCGTTGCTGACGATCCGTTGGCCTCAGTGGTTCTGGGCACGGGCAAAATGCTCTCCGACTTCCGCCTTCTGCGTAAGATCAAGATTGATTAAAAACAGGGGAGCAAGGAGTAGGAATTAGGGAACAGCCGGCGCTGTAAACTCGTCGGGAATTTCATGGAAGCAGTCGAAATCAATTCAACTGTAGTCACAATTCCACCTCTCCCTGATGCCTTTTTCCTCTTCCCTGAGTCCTGGCTTCACAATGGAATCCTTCTTCGTTCGTTACCGGAACTTGATCGTGCTGCTGGTCCTGCTGGCAGCGCAGATCGTGGGCCTTGCCATGCAGGTCAGGCGAACGGACAACGGCCTTAATTCGCTGGATCCCAAAGACAGTGGTGGAGTTCGCTTGATTCGCCTTTGGGCGTATGCGCTTGTTGCGCCACCGGAAAAAGCGATTCACTCCGCTAAAGATGGCGTGGTCGGCATATGGCAGAACTACTTCGACCTGCGCAATGTCCGCTCGCAGAATGAGCAGCTCAAGAAAACGTTGGATAGGATGCGGCTTGAGCAGGCGGCCCTGCTTGAAGACGCCCGTCAGGGAGAACGCCTTCAGGCTCTTCTCGGCTTCCAGGAACGCTACATATACAAAACCGTGGCTGCGCAGATTATCGGCTCAAGCGGCAGCGACCACTCGCACGTCTTCACCATCGACAAGGGAAGCAACGCAGGACTGAAGCCGGACATGGCGGTCATCACCCCCATGGGTATTGTCGGCAAGGTGCGCGATGTCTTCCCCGGCTCCGCGCAGGTTCTCGCCATCAATGACCAGTCCAGCGGTGCCGGAGTGATTCTGGAAACCACCCGTATCCGCGGTATTCTGCGTGGCAATGCACAAGGTCAGCCGCAGATTGTGGGCATTCTTGCGGATCAGCGAATCAAGCCCGGTGAGCACGTCCTCACCGCTGGTGGTGACCAGATCTTCCCCCGAGGCCTGCCCGTTGGAACTGTACTGAAAGTAATGCAGGATCCCAATCAGGATGGGTTCATTGATGTCATCGTCACGCCGTCTGCTCATCTGAACCGGCTTGACGAAGTACTCGTCATCACCTCCATCGAGCCGCGCTTTCCTCCGGACCAGTTGCAGGACCTGGCGACAAGTAACGCATTAAAGAGCACACAAGCCGACTCGGACGCAGATCAGGCGCTGCGTAAGGCTTCTGAGATTATGGCCGAGCGTCTGCCAGGATTGCTCGAACCAAATGTACCTGCCGATCAACAGCCCTTGAATGACACATCGACTCCGAATCCTATGAGCCATGTACCCCTTCCCATAAAGCCGGATCGGTTCTCGCCTCCAGCCGCGCCGTCAACAGCGCAGCCAGATAGTACACAGCCGCCTGCCGGCACTCCACAACCACAGGGGAACCTCTAGCCGTGGCCGTTCTCTCCACCAACTCGCGCCGCGAAATGGAGATTCACCATTTCCCCATACTCGTGTACGCGCTTGTTCCGCTACTGGCCCTGGTCTTACAAGCCTGGCTGCCCCGTCTTGTTACGGAACGATTTGCCTGGTTCGATCTTCCTTTAGTGGTAACGGTCTACTTCTCGCTAAGCCGGCGCAGTCCGGCGCAAGGTGCGCTCATGGGCTGCGCTCTGGGCCTGTTTGAAGATGCGCTGACACACCGCCCCATCGGCATCAATGGTGTGGCAAAAACTCTGGTCGGTTATCTTGCAGCCTCGCTCGGCGTGCACATTGATGTCGACAATTTCACCATCAGGCTCTTGCTCACGTTTTTGTTGTCTCTCCTGTCCAGTGCGATGTACCTGTTTGTTTACAAGCTCGTATTGGGTTTGGCGATCGATTGGAACTGGATCTTCGAGCTGTTGAAGGCCGTGGGCAATGCGGCCATCGCAATACTCCTGTTCCCAGCACTCGACCGATTAAAGATTCGGGATTGATATTGCCAATGTGACAATTGCGCCCATACCGGCGCGCACAACAAAACACAGTATTCTGAAGTTGGAAGTGGATGGTTCTGGATAAAGGCACACGCGGCGAAAAACTCTCTGGCATCAAGCTGTCGGCGGTGCAGTACTCCATTTTCGCCATGATGCTGGTGCTGGTAGCTGGGCTGTGGCGGCTCCAGGTACTCGGTGCGGACAATTTCCGCGTCCTGGCCGAACAGAATCGCGTCAGAAAAGTACCGATTCTTGCCCCGCGCGGCAAACTCTTTGACCGCGAAAACAGGCTGATTGTCGACAACTACCCCTCCGTCTCCTGCTTTCTCATTCGCGAACAAGGCCACAACATCGATGCTGACCTGCCCCGCATTGCCGAGGGACTGCATCTTGACCTCGATCAACTCAAAGCCACAATCAAGCATTACCGCGCAGCACCGCTCTACCAGCCCATTCCCATCAAGCAGGACATAACGGCCGACGAGCAGGCATTCATCGCCGCGCATCGCAATGAACTGCCGGAACTCGAAACCATCGATGAAGAACGACGTCTCTATCCGCGCGACGGATATGCTGCGCATCTGATCGGCTACGTTGGTGAAGTAAGCGAAGCCATGCTGGATGATCCGCATTTCGCCTACTATGAACCCGGCGATGTGGTCGGCAAAGCGGGCGTTGAGGAGTCCTACGATCAGATCCTGCGCGGCCAGGATGGCTCACGTGACGTTATTGTGGACAGTCATGGACGCGAAGTCGGCTATCTCGGCATACAGCACGCCATTCCCGGCAAGGACCTTCGTCTCACCATCGATAACGACCTGCAACGCGCTGCTGAATTGGCGCTCGGCGACCGCAACGGGGCAATCGTCGCCATGGATCCGCGCAACGGCGATATTCTCGCCATGGTCTCGCGACCCAGCTTCGACCCCAACGCATTCTCTGTGCGCATTGGACGTTCCGATTGGAACAAGCTCGTCACCGATCCGGATCATCCCTTGATGAACAAGGCAATTCAGGCGCAGCTTGCTCCCGGTTCCACGTTCAAGATCCTCATGTCGGTCGCCGGCTTGCAGGAGGGCATCGCGCAGAACCTGCATGTCTATTGCAACGGCGGCAAGGAGTTCTACGGTCACTTCTTTGGCTGCGATAGACGGCATGGCGAAGTGGACATTAACAACGCCATCCCATATTCGTGCGATACGTTTTATTACACGCTCGGAGATAAGCTTGGCATCGAACGCATTGCCAAGTATGCCAAGGAATTTGGTTTTGGACAGAAGACAGGAATTGATCTGCCCAGTGAGCAGACCGGTTTGATGCCCTCGCCGGAATGGGCAATGAAGTACTTCCACCGCAAGTGGTATCCGGGTGAAACCATTTCAGTCTCCATCGGTCAGGGGGCCGTTCAGGCCACTCCTCTGCAGTTGGCGCGTTATATCGGTGGCATCGCCTCAGGAGGCCACCTCGTGCGGCCGCATGTGGTCTTTCAGGATCAGCTGCCGCAGAGTTATCGCCAGTACATCGATGAAACTTATCCGGGTTCTGGAGATAAGTACATCCCCATCGACCCTGACAACTGGATCACCATCACGAACGGCATGGCAGAGGTAACTCAGCCTGGAGAATTTCACACAGCGAGCTCTGCGCACCTGGATGGCATTGACCTGGCTGGTAAAACAGGAACCGCCCAGTTGGTAGGCCATGACTCGTCAGGACGCGAAACAAAAGAAAAGCGATTTCTGCCCAATGTCTGGTTTGTCGGCGTCACCCCACGCCGCAATCCGGAGCTTGTAGTCGCTGTTCTCTGGCAGAATGGTGCATTCAGCTACTACCCCGCGCGCATAGGCGCCAAGGTTGTTGCAGCCTACGTAGAGAAGCAGCGTCGACTCGCGCACAACCTGCAACCCAGCCAGACGGTGGACACAAAACCCGTTGAAGTCGGTGCTGTCTGGTCCACCCCCGAAGCAGGCAAATCAGGTAATGTGGACGCGAAGCTCAGCGGTGGACACTTCTTCGTGAACCCCAATGACGGAAGCATGTCTGAACCACGGCTCGCCGAGGAGAAGCACCGCAATCTCGCTGCAACTGCCTCCCAGGCCGCAACCAAAGAGCTGGGAGCCTCGGTTACCGGCCTTCCCTGGAAAAAGCCATGACCGCGATGCGCCGGTTCCTGAGTTTTCGTGATTTCGATTGGGGCCTGCTGGCCATGGTCATGCTGCTCTGCACCATTTCTGTGTTTGAAATCTACTCCGCCACGCTACACACCAAGTACCAGGGCTTTCATACCAAACAGATCCTGTGGATTGGCAGCGGTCTGGTTGCGATGCTCATCTTCTCGCGCATCGATTACCACAAGCTCATCGACTTCGTTCCCTGGATTTATGGCTTCTTCCTTATGGCTCTGATGGCAGTGCTTGTGCCCGGTATCGGCCACAAGGCGCTCGGAGCCCGCCGCTGGATCCGCCTCGGTCCCATGCAGTTTCAGCCTTCTGAGTGGCTCAAACTAGTGCTGATTCTTGCCGTGGCGCGGTACTTTGCCAATCTAGGCGCGCGTCGCCTTACCTGGCCAGATATCTTCAAGGCTTTCGCCCTGGTCTGCATCCCAATGGCCCTGGTTCTAAAACAGCCGGATCTCGGAACATCACTCACATATACGCCGATTCTGGTTGCAGGGCTCTTCCTCGGGGGCATCAACCTCAGACAGGCGCTGATCCTTTCCCTGGCGGGAATTGCCCTCATCGCCGGTGTGTGGACTAGCGGCAAACTGCTCAAGCCCTACCAGAAGGCGCGCCTAACCTCCTTCATTAGCCCAGAGGACGATCCCCGCGGATCGGGCTACCAGATTCTTCAATCGAAGATTGCCGTCGGCTCGGGCGGCATCTGGGGAAAGGGCGCCGAAAAGGGGACGCAGACTCAAGGTGCATTCCTCCCTATCCCGCACGCTGACTTCATCTTCGCCGCATTCAGCGAGGAACACGGATTTGTCGGCGCAGTACTTGTGCTACTGCTATACTTCTCCATATTGATGCGTTTGATTCAGAACGCACAGACAGCCGCAGACCTGTCCGGCTCCCTGATTATTATGGGTGTCGTGGCTGTGTTGACCTTTCAGATTGCGGTCAACGTGGGCATGGTCATCGGGTTTATGCCCGTCACCGGAATCCCTTTACCGTTAATGAGTTACGGAGGATCTTCGGTGCTGTTTACCTTCCTGGCGCTCGGTGTGGCGATGAATGTGCGCATGCGCAGGTTCGTAAACTAAACATTTTGAATGGTTTGTACGCTTGCGCTGCCGCAAACCGCGGCCCGCAGGCAAAGGAATTTCAAAAGATAGTTTCAGGCCGGCAGGTTCGCAGGAATCGCGTTCGGCAGGACAAGGTTGTATGAGCACGCAGAGACGGGATAGCCAGCCCAGATTGGCGACTTGGTTAGGTCGAGTCTGGAGCTGGTTCCGCCAGCAGCCCGCAGAGCGCAAAGAGCGCGCCCAAGTGGAGGGAGAAATTTCCTCCGGTGCGCAGCAGTTCAATGCGCCGGCTGGCGGTCCAACGGCCCCACCGGTTTCGCCGGTCAGTATGGCCACAAACTCTCTGTTCTTGGGTTACCACTTCGAAAAGCTAGTCACGCAGAATTGCCCGCCCGGTCCGCCCGTGAAGGCGCCGGCCCAGGTAAGGCCACTGCACACACCAGCAACTCCACGGTCATCCCTCTTCCTCGTCCCGTCCGCTCCCGCGCTGATTCATGCCTCCTTGCCGCCAGTCCCGGCTTATTTCATTCGCCGGGCGGAAAGGTACGATGGCAAAAGAGATTTGCATTTCCTCCACGCCGCATGAAACGCGGCTGGCAATTTTAGAAGACGATCAACTCGCGGAAATCTACTACGAACGCGAAAACGAATATACCCTCGCTGGATCCGTGTATAACGGTCGCGTAACCCGGGTACTCCCCGGCATGCAGTCGGCATTTGTCGATATAGGACTTGAACGCGACGCCTTCCTGTATGTCACAGACTTCCTCGAACTGGAAGACCAGGAAGACTCCGATGAATTGGAGAAAGCCGCCGTAAGCGGCGGAATCCAGGCGCCTCGCGAAATCCGCAGAGGCGGCGAGCGCAATAGCCGCTCCGAAGAGCCGGCAAATGTTCAGGAATCAACCGCGGCAGTGGCCGCAACCCCGGCCGATGACAGCAGTGCCGGCAGCGAAGAGACCGGCGAGGCCGGCGCAAAGAAGTGGCGTGGACGCAGGCGTCGCCGTGGCGGCCGCGCAACTAATCCTCCGTCTCAGGGAACCTCCGAAGCGCCGGAACAACCTTCTGAAGAATCCAGCGTCGCCGTCGTCGAATCGCAATCGTTCGTCGTGTCGGAGACTGTTCCGACGCGCGCGAAAGAGCACTCTTCCGCGCCCTTTCTTCTGCCCGGTGAGTCGCTCTCCCGCTATGGCGGAACGCCTGTTGAGACCGTTCCAAAATCCGCAGCACCGGCCAAGCCTGCTGTAACTTCGCGCCCCTCCACTTTGATTGAAGTACCTTTAGAGTGGGACGGCTCCGGCCTGCTGCCTGGTGAGTCGATCTCCCGGCATCGTGAACGCACAGCTGAACCCGCCACCGAAGCACACACCGAAGCTGAGAAGACACACGAAGCCTCCTTCGACCTCGTGCACACGGATGAAGAAATCGATTTTGATGAGCTCGAAGAAGAGTCCATGATTCCCGAGCTTAAGTCGGAACTGGAACCAGAGGAATTTGAAGAGAAACTGCAAGATCCGGTACCCACGATCGCTGAGGAAGCCGAGCCAATCGCGGAGCATTCCCTGCACACCGCGGAGACAAGCGTTGCTGCTGTAGCCGATGAGGTGGAGGAAACCGAAATTGCACCCGATGCTGAGGCATCGCATCGCGTCGATCCACTTCCCCCCAGTGGCTTCCGCCTCTTCGGTTTTGGCGGAAAGAAAAAGTCCGGCGACGACACATCAGAGTCATCGACGAGCAATGCTGCTGAGGAACACCGCGCCGCACGCGCATCTTCCTACGCACCTGGTTCAGGCCTCGTGGAAGAAGAAGTCATTGAAGGCGAAGAATACGAAGCACACCAGCATGCCCTGAGCAGAAAGCTCGAAGAGCACGACCTCGATGAATATGAGGAAGAGACTCTTCAAGCCCAGATCCGCTCGGGCGAACTGGGTGAGATGCTCCAGGAAGCTCAGCTCGATCACAAGATTGAACTCGAGATGGACAACAAGGGCGGTGAAGAAGATGAAGAAGACGAGTCCGCAGAAGATGACTCTGAGGCTTCACCTGACGGTCAGAAGCGGAACCGCCGCGATCGCGTTGGACGTGGCCGCCGTGGCGGACGTGGTGAACGCGGAGAACGTGGAGAACGCGGACGCCGTGGCCCCTCGCGTAGGAGCGCACAGACTTCAGACCTGCCGATCATCAGCGATTTGTTGAAACCTGGCCAGGAAATCCTTGTACAGATTGCCAAGGAACCTATAGCCAAGAAGGGAGCGCGCATCACCTCCCACATCGCGCTTCCCGGACGCTTTCTGGTCTTCATGCCCACCGTGTCGCACGTGGGCGTGAGCCGTAAGATCGCTTCCGACGAAGAGCGCCATCGCCTTAAGCGCATCCTCATCCACGAGCGCGGAGAATCCTCCGGCGGTTTCATCGTCCGCACAGCAGCTGAAGGAGCTTCAGAAGAAGAACTCCGCGCTGATCTGCGCTTCCTGATTCATCTTTGGAACGAGATCAAGGAACGTTCCGACAATTCCAAGTCACCTGCCCTTATCTATCACGATCTCTCGCTCATCGAGCGCATTCTGCGTGACCAGGTAAGCGCCAACTTCTCCAACATCTGGGTCGACTCTGAAGCCAACTACGAGCGCATCGTGCGCTTCCTCAACCGCTTCTCTCCATCGCTGGTGCGCCGCGTCAAGCTGTACACCAAGGAAACACCGCTCTTCGAACACTTCGGCATTCAGGACGAAATCTCGAAGGCGCTGCGCTCCAAGGTATGGCTCAAGTCAGGCGGCTCCATCGTCATCAACCAGACAGAAGCCCTGGTTGCCATCGACATCAACACCGGTAAATACGTCGGCAAATCTGCGCGGCTTGAAGACACCATCGTCAAAACCAACCTCGATGCGGTTCCGGAAATTGTCCGCCAGATTCGGCTGCGCGACCTCGGCGGAATTATCATCATCGACTTCATTGACATGGACGAGCGCAAGAATCGCCACAAGGTGATGGCCGCACTGGAAGAAGCATTGAAGAGTGACCGCGCGCCAACGAAGGTTCTCCAGTTCAACGATTTTGGATTGGTGGCCATCACACGCAAGCGCGTCAAGCAATCGCTCGAGCGCACGCTGTCCGTGCAGTGCCCAGTCTGCCAGTCAACAGGCATGGTCAAGAGCCCGGTAACGGTCTGCAATGAGATCTACGTTGAAATGCGCAAGATGCGGAAGCACTTCGATGGAACCGATGTGCTCCTTCGTGTGCATCCTGATACAGTTAAGACCCTCAAGGCGAATAACGCGCGCTGGCTCAATGACTTCGAGGAGTTGATCGGCAAGAATCTATTGGTGAAAAGCGATCCCAGTCTTCATCCCGAGCAGTTCGATATTCAGGGTTGAATTCGCAGATCATCTCGACAAAAAGGCCGGAGCAACCCTCCGGCCTTTTTT
>JAGWSG010000040.1 GCA_028876335.1 Acidobacteriota bacterium | reverse complement strand
GGAAGGCAACATCGGTCTGATGAAGGCGGTGGACAAGTTCGAATACCGCCGCGGCTACAAGTTCTCCACCTACGCTACCTGGTGGATCCGCCAGGCCATCACCCGTTCCATCGCCGACCAGGCGCGCACCATCCGCATCCCGGTGCACATGATCGAGACCATCAACAAGCTCATCCGCACCAGCCGTCAGCTTGTGCAGGAGCTGGGCCGCGAGCCGTCAAGCGAAGAAATTGCCCGCCGCATGGATATTCCTGTCGCCAAGGTCCGCAAGGTCCTCAAGATTGCGCAGGAACCCATCTCGCTTGAAACGCCCATCGGTGAAGAAGAAGACTCGCACCTTGGCGACTTCATTGAGGACCGACAGGCCGTCTCGCCCAGCGAGGCCGTCATCAGCGTCAACCTCAAGGAGTACACGTCACAGGTTCTGCGCACGCTTACACCGCGCGAAGAGCGCGTCATCAAGATGCGCTTCGGCCTTGAAGATGGCTCCGAGCACACGCTTGAAGAAGTGGGCCAGAGCTTCCAGGTCACGCGCGAGCGCATCCGCCAGATTGAAGCAAAGGCACTGCGGAAGCTGCGTCACCCCAGCCGCAGCCGCAAGCTCAAGGCATTTGTCGACGGAGTCAAAGAACTCTAAGCTTTTGATCGCAACACTTCACACAGGGCCGCAGCCAACGCTGCGGCCTTCTTGTTTTTTGCGTAACAATAGCCGGCCGATCATGACGCATAGAATGGACGGGCACGCTTTCATCACTCCGCTTCAGGAGCAAAGCACATCGTGTCCATTTCAAGAAGAGAGTTCCTCTCCGCGTCCACGCTTAGCGTTGGTGGGTTCCTGCTCACTCCGAGCCAGATGTTCGGTGCAGTATCGTCTATTACCGTCAAAACTCCCTTTGGCCCTCTCGTAGGACAACAGTCCGGCACAGTCAACATTTTTCGTGGAGTTCCCTTCGCCGAACCGCCCGTCGGACCGCTGCGCTACAAGCCAACCCAGCCGCTCAGGCCATGGACAAGACCGCGCGAAGCCACACAATTCTCCCCCGCCGCCATGCAGCCAGGAGGCGGTGGCTTCAAGGAGAGTGAAGATTGCCTCTACCTCAATATCTGGGCGCCATCCGGCAAAGGGCCGTTCCCCGTCTATATCTGGATCCACGGCGGCGGTTTCACCGGCGGGCGCGCCTTCGACCCGCTTTTTGACGGCACCGCCCTCGCGCAACAAGGCACTGTGTGCGTCACGGTTGCGTATCGCCTGGGCGCCTTCGGCTTCCTCGATCTGGAACCCATGCTCGGCCCCGAATT
Organism: Acidobacteriota bacterium; assembly: GCA_028876335.1. GTDB lineage: Bacteria > Acidobacteriota > Terriglobia > Terriglobales > Acidobacteriaceae > Telmatobacter. The sequence goes on along the minus strand of JAGWSG010000040.1, from coordinate 9,661 downwards.
CGCATCGAGTGCCAACAACGCCCTGCGCGATTTAATTGCAGCCTTCGATTGGGTGCAGAAGAGCATCAGCGCATTTGGTGGAGATCCGAACCAAGTCACGATTGGAGGCGAATCCGCCGGCGCGAAACTGACAGACATACTGATGGGTGTACCTTCCGCCCGGTCGCTCTTTCATCAGATGATCTCGGAAAGCGGCGGCGCTGAACGCGTTTTCGACATTGAAAAATCGAAGAAAGTAGGCGAAGGCTTTGCCAAGGCATGGCACACACAAACCGGGCTGTCCCCAAAGGCCCTTGCCACCGCGCCCGCGCGGCAAATCATTGAAGTACAACACAACTTCACAGCCAACTGGCCCTGGCATTTTCCATTGCGCTGTCAAATCGATGGAGACCTGCTTCCCCATAAGCCTGTAGTCGCCATTCAGGACGGCTCCAGCAAAGACAAGCGGCTGCTGATCGGAACCAATCGCGATGAAAGTGCCTTGTTCGTCGGGCCACATCCTGCCCACGACGCAACACCGGCAGACCTGGGCAACCTTACCCAGGTGCAGTTCGACAAAGTCTACAAAGACTATGAGAATCTCTATCCAAAAATGAGCGTAGAAATGCGCCGCATTCGCGCACTCACGGCTGAAGAGTACTGGGTGCCTTCCATGCGCGTCGCAGAAGCGCATTTGCAGGGCGGCGGTGAGGCGTATGTCTATCGTCTCGACTTTGCCGAGGCTGCCGGCCGCCTGCACGGCTTTGCCTACCACTCGCTCGACCTGCCGCTTGTGTGGGACAAGCCGCACGCAAATGCGGGCAACATTGCAGACGAGACAAAGCTGGCGGCCACAATGCAGCAAGCCTGGATTGAATTTCTGCGAGGAAAAGCGCCAGCGGCACCCGGCTTGCCCGCATGGCCCGAGTACAACCTCGAAACACGGCCCACTATGATCCTCAATGTCGAAAGCCAGGTTGAGCATGAACCCCAGGAGTCAGAACTCAATCTCTGGAAAGGTATTCTTTAAGGCCCCAGATTCAGGTTCAAAGATCCACGCTTCGATAAGGATGCAAACGGTTCTCTTTTGTCTTGCCACGCCTTCATCGCCTCTGCTAAAACGTTTTGGCACGGAAGACTCCGTGTTGTCTTGAAGCAAGAGAGGTTGAAATGAAACGCATTACTCGTCGCCAGTTTGGCAAGTCAATGGCCGCAGTTGCGGCTGCCGGTTACGCATCATCTTTGTTTCCGCATCGCGCCTGGGCAGAACGCACACCACTCAATCTCACCTTCCCTGAGGGTTTCAAGTGGGGCTGCGCCACCGCGGCCTATCAGATTGAGGGCGGCGCCAAGGCCGACGGTCGCGGACCCTCGCTTTGGGATGTATTCAGCCACACGCCGGGCAAGACTCACAACGGCGACACAGGTGATGTGGCCGACGACAGCTACCACCTCTATAAGACAGACGTGCAGTTGCTGAAGGCACTCGGTGTCCAGACCTACCGTTTTTCGATTTCCTGGTCGCGCGTTTTTCCTGAAGGCAAAGGCAAGCTCAATCAGAAGGGCCTCGACTACTACAACAATGTTGTCGACGAACTGCTTGCCAACGGCATAACGCCGTACATCACACTCTTCCATTGGGACACTCCTGCCGGCCTCAGAGGCGGTTGGCAGTCGCGCGATACATCCAAGGCCTTCGCTGACTACGCCGCCTTCATGGGCAAGCATCTCGGTGACCGCGTCAAACACTGGATGACGACCAACGAGTTCGTCTGCTTCACAGACCTGGGCTACAAGCAGGGCACTTTCGCGCCGGGATTGAAACTCGCCGATGGGCCCGTCAACCAGATTCGCCATCACGCTATCCTCGCGCACGGTCTCGGGGTTCAGGCGCTACGTGCGAATACTCCAGCCGGTACGCAGGTGGGCCTTGCTGAAAATGCAACCGTCTGGGTGCCCATCATGGAATCCGACGCGGACATCAAGGCCGCACAGCGCGCCACACGACTCATGAATGCGCCCTTCCTCACTGCGCTCATGGAAGGCAAATACATCGACGAGTATCTCGAGCACGAAGGCGCCAATGCGCCTAAAGTTGAGCCCGGCGACATGGAAGCCATCGCCAGCCCGCTTGATTTCGTCGGCCTCAACATCTACACGCCGTCGTACGTACGCGCCGATGACAGCCCGCTCGGCTTCGTGGTTGAAAAGATGCCAACCTCCTATCCGCACATGGCATCGCCCTGGATTCAGATCAGCCCCGAGTGTATCTACTGGGGTGTGCGCAACGTATGCGATCTGTGGAGTCCAAAGGGCATCTACATCACGGAGAACGGAACGTCATCCGACGACGTACTCGAGTCAGATGGACACGTGTATGACGTGGACCGTGTGATGTATCTGCGCAATCATCTTGCAAACCTGCATCGTGCCTCGGCTGAAGGTTATCCGGTTCAGGGCTACTTCCTTTGGAGCCTGATGGACAACTTCGAGTGGGCCGATGGCTACTCCAAGCGCTTCGGTATTCACTACGTGGACTTCAAAACAGAGAAGCGCACACCCAAGCAAAGCGCCTACTGGTACAAAGACCTGATTGAGCACAACACCGTTGTGTAACGCTTTCGACCCATCCATCCAAAAAGGCCGCGGCGTTTCAAATGCCGTGGCCTTTTGCGTTCCCGCATAAAATGCGAACACGATGCCCCATCCAAAAGAAGATTCTGAATGGTTGAGTGCCGCCGCTTTCGCGCATCCATAGAAGAACTCAGAGAGATACCAATTCCAAGGCATGAAGCCCTGCCAGACTGGGCCTTGTCCCGCCGCAAGGGAACCTGTCCGCTTGCACTTGCGTATGTTTTAATGCAAGGAATTGAAGGAGAGTTCCGATGAGCACGGTTCCCTATCCCAATGCACAGGCAGTTTTTTACCAGCAATATCAAGCAGTTCGGCGGGATGAAGTGGTGGGTATACTGCTCGCTTTGTTCCTCGGCTCCTTCGGTATTCACCACTTTTACCTGAGGCGCACGGGGCTGGGCATCCTCTACTGCTGCTTTTTCTGGTCAGGCATACCCGGCCTGCTCGGCTTCCTGGAGTGCTTCTTCATGCCGGGACGTGTGCGCGAGTTCAACGCCATTCAGGCCGCGGGTATTGCTGCAGCACTTGGAATGAGCACGCCTCCTATGGGCTGGCCGATGAATGTCACGGTTAATGTGACCCCGGCAGGTACACAGGTGCCTCCGGCAGAGAATACCTTGGTGGCGTGCCGTCGTTGCCAAACCACGAATGTACCGGGCGCCAAGTTCTGCTCCGGCTGCGGCGCGGCTCTCTAAAAAGACCTGCTCGGAGACCCAGTGAGGACGAGCGGTGGAGCTGCGCCTTAGCCGGACTTGATCGGCGTTAATCAGCATCACTGTCCAGGTCCAAGTCAACGCCGTGATCATGATGGTCATACTTACCGATGGTTTCGTTCAGATGATCAGGATCGACTGACACTTGTACGACGTCCATCTCCTTCCCGTCAAGATCTACGACGAAGAGGCCCATGCGTTTACCTTCTGGCCTCATAAATATAAGCGTCTGCTCGCTGCCGTGGTGGGAGGTGTCACGAATAATGCGCTGCCATCCGGCACCGATTTTTTGCTCCACCAACTGGTTTAAATCATTACCATCCACATCGGCATTAAAGTGCTCGAATTCTGCGACGTGGAGATTGCCGACTCCGTTGTGTGTCGCTCCGCGCGCCACCAGGCTGATGAGCCCAGTGAACGGAATGCGCATCGCCTGCTGGTGATAGCGGGTCTCGATGGTGCGTACTACGGCGTCAAAGCCGCCCTCACCTCCGCCAGCCAGAACGACAGTCGGGACTGCCAGCGCGACCATGCATACGGGAATCCATAGCAGATGCTTCATTCGTCACCATCCTTGCCGTTGGTAGCCTTATTCGAACTGCCATTCGAGTTGTTGTTGGAGTGGGACTTATTATCGCCAGTATCGATTCCGCTGATGCCGGAAAGGCCGCTCAGGCCGGAGAGCGCGCCAAGATCCTGCATGCGAATGGGGCCCAAAATCAGCACAATAGTGAGCTCTTTCGGCTCCGCGGTGAAGATAAACATGCCGCGGTTTTCGCCATTCACCTGCTTCACCATGATGTCGGTCGTTTCGCCGGATTTGCGTTCGTGGGTGTGGACGATTGGGGTCCACTCGGGCTGCGTAAATGCGCGGCGTAACTGCATTACGTCGTCCATGGAGTACAGGCCTTCCTTGTCGAACTCGTAGGAGCGGACGTAGATGCCGTCGAGGCCCTTGATTAAGTTGCGTGTGGCCTCATCTCCCTTGTTCTTTCCGTCCATGAATTTCGAGGCAAAATCGAGCATATTTTTGCCGAGCGTCACTTCGGTGACGTCGCTGGCCTTGGCGGCAAGGGATTTTTCGAGCGCGGGCGGCAGCTGGAGAGGCGTGGATTGTGCAAAGGCGGGCGCGGCGAAGGCTGCGGCCATCAGTGTGAGAAGTGCGAGTGCGCGTTTCATTCCGTATCTCCCTGGTCTTGTGGATGATCGGCGCGGCTGCGTGCGTCCAGCTGGGCGCTGACCTGGTTAAGCGCGCGCTGGGTAATGCGCAGCGCGATAAAGACTTGCCGGCGGGCTTCCTCGCCCTTGCGGCGCTCGTGAACCTGTCGCCATGCCACACCACCAGCCACAGCGGCCATCAGCACGACGGCCGCGGCCAGACGCTGCCACACCACCATGCGGTGTTGCAGGCGCTCGTTGCGGCGCTGCGCGCGGGCGGCGAGGATGCGGCCTTTCAGGCCGGGCGGTGCGGGCTTGCGCTCAAAGGCCTGGCGCAGTTCCCGTTCCAATTCGGCGATTTGTTCAAACTGTTCAGGCTCCACGGATGTACTCCTTCAAGTGGTCAGAGGCCTTGGCGCGCAACAACTTAAGTCCGCGCTGCAGGTGGCTCTTTACTGTGGCCAGGGGAGATTTGAGCATCGCAGCAATTTCATTGGGCGACATATCTTCCTGATAGCGAAGAATGAGCGCCGCGCGCTGCTGCTCAGGCAGGGTGGCCAGCAACTGTTCCAAACGTGTGCCGAGCGGGGAGGATTTCTCCTCGTCCGGAACGCAAAGTTCGTCCTTAATCTCGACCCAAAGGTCCACGCCACGGACCCGTCGGCGGCGCAAGGCGTCCGTCGTGCGGTTCATGGTCACGCGCCTCAGCCAATTGAGGGCGTGTTCGTGGGATTCGATGCTGCTCATGTGTCTGTCCATTTCGAGAAAGACATCCTGAGCGATCTCTTCGGCAAGTCCTCTGTCACCGGTCATGCGCCAGGCCATGGAGAAAACCATGGACTGATGCTCCTCGACGAGTTGTTCGAAGTCCGGTTGCCAGAGTCGCGCCATTGGGTTCGCTTCTACTCTCTAATCCGCACGCACGCGGGAGATGGGATGCAGAGAGTTACGCGAAACCGAAGCGGTTGGTTCACAGGGGTGGAAATGTTGATGTCTTCCTGCACACTTGCAGACTGAAAGTTGAGGAAGTGCTGGACAATTTGAGGCTGCAACCTTGGATCGCGTATGCGACCAGCAAAACATGGCCGCGCAGTGTGGGTTTGGCCAGCAATTTGTGGATTGTTTACTTCTTCGTGGACTTTTCATTCCATGGTGTTGCACGCAGCAGACCATTGCATGGAGTAGACGCTCGCTGTTCGCTCGATGGAGAGCTGTGGTTCCCGCACTTGGTGGTGGAACGGGAATCTCGAAGGGAAGGGTTTGCCAACCTTGCACGGGTTTTACGGCCGCTGCATGGGAAAGCTGTGTGGCCGGTTGACGCCCGCTCATCGCTGCGCGATGAACAGGGCACAGCTTCGTGGTGGTGAGCTTGCATTGTCTAGGAGCTTACCCGGGCCACCTGCCGACTCTTCAGCCCCTGCGGCAATTCAGTAACGATTAACGCCCATGTCGTGAGTCATTCTCACTTCTCGATGCTCGCCAAAGCGCAGCGCTCTGGATGACAATTCAGTTGGGGAAGTGGCGTGAGTGGCCTCGGCGTGCTTCGCAAAATCGAATGCAGGTCCCTTGCTTGATTACCCCGTGGAACTCTTTCACGCGGTGCGCGGATTGATTTCTTCTTCGTCGATGTGTACGCGGCGGGTGCGTGCCTTCGTTGAGGCTTCCGATTCGGCGGGTTCGCGGAAGGGCTCGACTGTGATGCGCTCGTAGCGGACTTCGAGAATCTCCAAATATTCCTGGCCCCCTGGGGCGTGGAGAACCACGCTGTCACCCTCTTCGGCTTTCATGAGTGCGCGTCCCAGAGGGGAGGCCCAACTGATGTGGTTGCGGGCAAGATCGACCTCGTCAATACCGACGATACTCACTTCCCGCGCGGCACCATCGACAGTGGCATAGCGCACGGTTGCGCCAAAGAATGCCTTCACCAGCCGCTGGCCTGACCTTGGGGCTTCCGGATCGACGACTTCTGCGGCTTCAATGCGTTTGGAAAGAAAACGAATGCGACTGTCAATCTGGCGCAGCCGGCGCTTGCCGTACTGATAATCGGCGTTCTCACTGCGGTCACCATTGCCGGCAGCCCAGGCAACGACTTCAACCAGGGCAGGGCGCTCCCTTGTAAGCAGAAAATTGTGCTCGTCTTTGAGGCGCTGCAATCCGCTGGGCGTGATGTAGTTTTTGCCGAGCGGCGCGGCGTCTTGTTTGGGGATTCTGGTAAAGCCTTTCCGCATTTTTTGACCTCCGGGCGCAGCGCCTGCAGGCGGACCCTGCGTACGGATGAAGGCGGATCGGCGTTACCGCAGGTCATCCGAATGGAGGGGAATTGCGCTACGTCCCTCAGTTGATTTTTTCATGTCTCGCGGAACAGTGGGGGATAGGATTCATCGAACTCTCATGACGGCGGGTATCGGGAGTGGATTCCGGGAAGCACATACGGGGCGTTGTGCCGTCAAGCACGCTTGAGTTGCAGGCGGCTCCATTGCACAAGAGCAAAGGCCAGCAGGGCCACAGCAACCCCGGCGAACCAGTTGCCTAGTTTCTGGTAAAGCGTGGCATGGTGTTCAGCCGGCACGTTGGCAAGGAGTGTGGCGAAGGGGGCGGTGTTGCTGCGGAGCTCGGCGAGAATGCGGCCGCGACTGTCACTCACGGTGAGGTATCCATTCTTGGCGGCGCGGGCGATGCTGAAGCCGTCTTCCACTCCGCGCATGATGGCGATGTGTCCGTGCCAACCGGCATCGACGACAAAGTCCCATGCCGGAACGAGCAGGAGACCCACGCCTGCGGTGCCGTAGCGGCTGGCGAGTGAAGGGAAATCCATATCTTTACAGATGGCGACGCCCCAGACTTGCTTTTGACGCGGGAGCAGAACGATGCTGTTGCCGGGCGTTAGATTCGACTCGAAGGGCGGCAGCATGTGTTCCTTGTCGTAGGTCTGCAAGGGTGCGTTGGGAGAGTAAATGCGCGCCTGGTTGTATTTGACTGCGCCGTCAACATCAACGACGCCTGCAACGACGGTTACGCCGGTCTTGTCCGCGAGAGATTGAAAGATAGTGTCGGCGGGTTGTGATTGGGTTTGCTGGATGACGGCGAGCTTCTCTGGAATGACGATGGCCTTTGCGCCTTGTGCGATGAGGGCTTGAGCTGCCTGCGCGTAGTCGCGGAAGAGGCGCTCAGCGGGCGCACCGGCATCCACGACGTTGCCGTTGCCTTTGATATCCGATGCGATAAGCCCGACGCGAACGGTATTCGTTGTGTGGGTGTTGAGTCGGACTGCGCCGAAGAGGAGTATGGCTGCGAGCGTGGCGAGCGATGCGAGGAGAATGCGCCGCGCGCGTTGCGGATAGGTTGCGCGGTGATGGAGCCAAAGAACGACGGCGCTGGGAAAGAGCAGGAGGAAGAAGGTCATTCCCCAGGGACCGGTGATGGAGGCCAGTTGAAGAAAAGGCAGGAAGGCGAGTTGCGTGTAGGCGAGGCTGGCGGCCGTGCCGTGCGGCGTGGTGAAGTTGCGGATAAATTCCATTGTGGTCCATGCGGCGGGAAGCGCAATGAGCGCGGACCACATTGCTCCGCGTAAAGCGAGCGCACGGAATAGCAGCGTGATGAATGCGAAGACGAGAGCGCCTGCAGCGACAATTTGAATCCACGCGGATGCAGGCAGGCCGAGGGTACTCGTGACGTAGCTGTAGAGATTGAGGTTGCCGAGGAGAAGCGCGGCGAACGATGCAGTTGCGGCCCAGCCCCATGAACTGCGCAACGCGAACCAGAGCACGGGAATGAAGGCGAACCACATGAGGGGCCAGATGGGATTCAGACCATTGCCGAAGTAGAGAAGCGCGGCGGTGGCGGCGGTGGCAATGACACCTTGAGTAACGGTGCGGAGTCTAGTTGCGGATTCCATCGATGTATCTCCTGAAGGCGCGATGGCAGTAGGTTCGGAACTGCTGGTGTGACATGGAGACGCGGCCGCCGAGGTAGAGCATCATAAGGCCCTGTTGCAGCGCGCCGGTTTCAAAGACGATCTCCCATACGTCGTCCTTGCGGAAGAGGCCTTCGTCCATGGCCTGTTGAATGATGGTGGCGGCGACGTTGGCCGTAGGCGAGTTGCCGCGGCGAAAATCTTCCGGATACTGGCGAGCGCCTTCGCGTTTCGTCAGGAACATGAGCTCGTAGAGGCGCGGTGACTCGAAAGCGAAGTCGAGGTAGAGATCAAGGATGGTGATGAGCCGGCGATCGAGAGTGCCCTTGAGCTTGAGGGCTTGAAGACGCTGTGTGAGATCGGCGAAGCCCGCATCAGCAAGGGCGTTGAGCAGAGCGTCACGGTTGGCGTAATGGCGATAGAGTGCCATGGCCGTGATGCCTACCGCACTTGCAACGCGGCGCGTGGAAACGGCGTCTGCGCCTTCTTTATCGAGAATACGTCGCGCGGCGCGGGCGATCTTTTCCGAGGTCGTCATGCGTGTATGTATACACTGTATACTTATCGGCGGTCAACAAACACGGGAGTAAGTCACGGAATTAAATGTAAAGAAAGAGCGATTATTGGACCGCGGGCTCTGCCGATGCATCGACGCCGGTTTGCGCGAAGGTGTAATGGAGCAGCCATTCGCCTGGCGAGGGCTGGAAGGTCCACTTCTGCGAAGCTTCAAGTGCGAGATGCGCGAAGTATTGGCTGGGGCCCCGCTCGGCGATTGCAGCGTTGGAGACCTTGCCCGCGTTATCCACCTGAACGCGGATTGCGACATGGACGTGTCCACGAATTGTTTGCAGAGCTGTTTGCGGCGTATCAGGCAGGACCTGATGCACAACAGCACCGGACGCTCCGGTTCCCTGCGCTGGGGGCTGTGTGGACGCAGCAGTCTCAGATTGAACCTGCGCAGGCGGCGGAGTCTGGGTTTTTGGAATCGGAGAAGCAGTTGATGGAGTTGCTTGAGGTTGCTGTGTGGGCGGCGGAGATGTGCCAACTGCAGGAGCGGATGATAGTTGCGTTGGTTCAGACGCAACTTGCTCTGAAGGCCGCTGGGGATGGCGCGCATGCATGCTGACCAGAGCCACAATTCCGCCACCGATGCCCGCAAGCACGACGGCAACGATGACGTAAAAAGTGTATCGGCGTTTGGCCTGCGACGGAGATAGAGGCGGAGCTGCGCTTTGGGTTGGCGCGGGTGTAACAGGCGTGGGAT
>JAGWSG010000039.1 GCA_028876335.1 Acidobacteriota bacterium | reverse complement strand
GGCGCGTATCCAACGGATACGCGCCTTCTCGTTGCTGCAATCTATAGCGGTGAAACTACTCTGTCCACCGCCGCATAATCAGCGTTGCGTTAATTCCACCAAACCCAAACGAGTTCGACAATGCCACGTCAAAGCTATGCTCTACGGCTTTGTTTGGCACGTAGTCCAGCTTGCACTCCGGGTCCACATTCTCCAGGTTGATCGTCGGCGGCAGCATCTGGTTCTGTAGCGCAAGCACGCTGATGCCTGCCTCCAAGCCGCCCGCGCCGCCCAGCAGGTGGCCTGTCATGGACTTGGTTCCGCTCACCTTGAGGTCGCCACTCAGCGCGTGCTCGCCGAATACCTTCTCAATCGCCAGCGACTCATTGCCATCGCCCGCCGGTGTCGAGGTGGCATGCGCATTTACATAGCCAACTTCTGTCGGCTCAATGCCCGCATCTTTCAGCGCCGCCCGCATGGATCGCTGTGCGCCAACGCCTTCCGGAGCTATCCCCGTCATGTGGTACGCGTCCGCGCTCATTCCGTAGCCAATCACTTCTGCCAGAATCTTTGCACCGCGTGCCTTGGCAAACTCCAGCTCTTCAAGAATCAGAATTCCCGCACCCTCGCCAATCACAAAGCCATCGCGGTCTTTGTCGAATGGTCGGCTGGCTTTGGTAGGTTCGTCGTTACGCGTGGAAAGCGCGCGCAGCGCCGCAAATCCGCCAACCGCGAGCGGCGTAACAGAAGCTTCAGTGCCGCCGGCAATCATCACATCAGCATCGCCGTGGGCAATCATCCGCACGGAGTCGCCAATGGAGTTGGCGCTCGTTGCGCACGCCGTTGCCGTCGCACTGATGGGTCCTTTTGCACCGTAGCGGATGCTGATCTGCCCGGCCGCCATATTGATGATTACCGCGGGTATAAAGAAAGGTGAGATTTTGCGTGGGCCGCCCGCCAGCAGGCTGGCGTGTTCTCTCTCGATGATCTCAAATCCGCCTATGCCGGAGCCGATTAGAACCCCGACACGGTCGCTAATTTCAGGTGTAATTTTCAAACCTGACTGTTGAATCGCTTCCTGGGTCGCAGCAAATGCAAAGTGAATGAAGCGCCCCATCTTGCGCGCTTCCTTCTTGTCCACAAAGTTAAGAGGATCGAAGTTCTTCACTTCGGCGGCGAATGTGACGGGAAAGCCGGTTGTGTCGAAGCCCTGGATGGGGGCTACACCGCTGGCTCCGGCCACTAACTGCCGCCACACCTCTTCCGCAGTGTTGCCCACACCGCACACCAGCCCGAGGCCGGTGATGACCACTCGACGATTCACCAGTTACTTGCCTTTCGCGTTCTTTTCGATGTAATCAATCGCGTCCTTGACGGTCTTGATCTTTTCGGCATCTTCGTCCGGAATCTCCAGATCGAACGCCTCTTCGAACTGCATCACAAGCTCGACCACGTCGAGCGAATCCGCGCCCAGGTCTTCCTGGAAGCTGGCACCGGGAGTCACTTCGGCTTCGTCCACCTGAAGCTGCTCCACAATAATCTGTTTAACTTTCTCTTCTACGGCCATGCGTGCTTCTCCTCGCATTCTTCTTTCAAAACGTTGGCAGTGCGCTCCGGGGTAGATTCGCAGGTTGCCGTCCCGTCAGCCTACGATACTGGCCTCCGGCCTTCAAACACAACCTGTGCGTATGGAAAACTGCGCAGGCCCCGAAATTCCAAGTCTAATGGGCAGGCTGATGTGGTGTAAAGGCGGCCATCCGCGCATTTTCCGGCCCCGTCCCGCCTCAGTTACAGTCTCGCTTTCCAGAGTGGGTTTCACCGGCGCAAAGGCGTACATTAGGCGAAGGGGAATTGGGTAGAAATGATTGAGGCAGTTATCGCTGTTGTTGTCCTCGTTGTCGGGCTCCTGCTGGGCTTTTTTCTGGGTGGAAGGTCCGTTGCCGCTCAGAAGGCTGCTCAGGAGCAAAAGGCGCGGGAAGATGCCGCCGCGCTTGCAGCGGCGCGCGCCGAAATAGCAAAAGCGCAGGAGGAACTTAAGCGCACCGCCGGATTCGAGGCTCTTGCAGGGGAGCGCCAGACACAGCTTGCGCAGATTACCGCCGAGCGCGACGCAGTCCGCAGCGAACTGCAGTCTGCGTCGCAATCAGCCCGCACGCATGCCGCGCGCATTAGTGAGCTTGAAGCTCTGCTCACTAGCGAGCAGAAGAAGACTGAAGAAAAAATAGCACTGCTCGAAGCAGCAGAAACCAAACTTGCCAACCAGTTCCAGAAACTTGCGCAAGACATCCTCGACCAGAAGTCCAAAACCTTCTCTGAAGGCAGCCAGAAGGAAATTGGCAACCTCCTCACTCCGCTCAAGGATCAGATCAAGGAATTCCGCGACAAAGTTGAGGCCGCACAAAAGGATTCCAACACTGGTGTTACCAAGCTTGAAACGCTTGTGAACGCGCTCAACAGCATGAATCAACAAATCAGCGAGGATGCGCGCAACCTCACCAGCGCTCTGCGCGGCTCGGCCAAGGCGCAGGGTGATTGGGGCGAGTTCATCCTCCGCGATCTGCTCGACAAAGCTGGCCTGCGGGAAGGCGAGCAGTACACTTTCCAGCAAATCTTTGGCATCGACGGCGAAACTGGAGATCGCGGCCGTACCGTCCGCACAGACGTGGTTCTCTCTCTGCCCGGCGGACGCAGTCTTGTGATTGATTCCAAGGTCTCGCTCACAGCCTATGCCGAGTGGGCCGGCGGTGAGGACGAAGTTGCGCGTAGCCGCAATCTCAAAGCGCACTTGGCCAGCGTCCGCGGACATATGTCTGGTCTATCGAAGGCTGGCTACCACAAACTGCCCGGAGTGGAAGCTCCCGACTTTGTAGTGATGTTCGTTCCCGTTGAGCCAGCCTTTCTGCTCTCGCTCCAGAACGATCCTGAACTCTGGGCAGACGCCTATCAGCAGGGAATTCTCCTCGTCGGGCCCACCACGCTGCTTTACGTCATCCGCATCGTCAACGTGCTCTGGCAGCAGGAAAAGCAGGCTCGGAACGTTCGCGATGTAATGGAGCGCGGTGCCGATCTCTATGACAAATTTGTCGGCTTCGTCACAGATATGGAAGCCATCGGTGAAAGTCTGCGCCGTACCGATGCCAGTTACACCAATGCGATGAAGAAACTCAGCGAGGGACGCGGTAATCTGGTACGACAAGTTGAAATGCTCAAGAAGTTGGGACTTCCCACCACAAAATCCCTTCCAAAGAATCTCCTGGACCGCGCCGATGCAGAAGAGGACACACTGCATGTCCTTGCCGCCGGTGCTGAAGAAAGCGAAAACGGCAGCACAGGCGAATAACCATTCCATGAAACCAAACTACGAAGAAAGCAACGAGCGCAGGCGCATCGGTGTCGAGCTCACCTGCAACTGGAACGAATCGACCTTGCTCGAACTGCAGGTCAAAGCAACCAATGGTGTCTTTGCCGGATTAGCCCGTCCATTAATCGCGCAATTGGACTTGCAGGCTGCCGCGCGGTGTCTCGAGGGGTATCCGCGCAACTTTCAGGACTGTCGCGAAGTCACCTTCGGTGACAGCCGTGAGCGCTTCGCCGGCGGGTTCATCTCGCTCAGGTTTTCCTGTCGCGATGCCGCGGGCCACTGCGCCGTCGAAGTGCAGATTGTCTCTAAAAACGAAACCGTGGCAGAGCCGCGATGGAATCGGCTTCCGCAGAGCGTTATCTTCGTTTCGGCTGTCGATGCAAGTGCCATTGCTGATTTTGCCGGACAATTGCGTGCAATGGGGGAAACGCATTCCGGCAGCGCCTGGCTCCAATTCGGCAGAGCTTAGGCTTCCGCCAGTGCCTCGCGAATCCGCTTCCAGGTAATCTCCAGGTCCTCCGGCAGCACCCGCGTCTCGCTCACCGTGGTCATGAAGTTCGTGTCGCCTGCCCACCGAGGCAGCGCGTGAAGATGCAGATGTTCCGCCACGCCCGCGCCGCCCGCACGCCCCAAGTTCATTCCAAAATTGAACCCGTGCGGCTGGTACAGCGCATCCAGCGCACGTTCCGTGCGTTGTGCCAGGTCCATCATCTCGTGTGCGGTCTCGGTTGGCAGCTTTGTCAGCCGGTCAAGATGCGCATACGGCAGCACCATCACATGACCAGACGTGTACGGATAAGCGTTCAAACAAATGAAGCAGTTCTTCCCACGCAGCACCAGCCCAGACGCAGCCTCCGCCTCATCGCGGCTCATCCCATTTTTAATCGCAAAATCCGTGGCCGCAATCAAATTGCAGAACACACAACCCGTATCGCCTTTCCATGCGCTCAAACGCGCGGGTACACCGGGCCGCACCATATCGTCCGCTTTTGTCACGTAGGCATACCGCCAGGGAGTCCAAAGATGGTCCATCGATCTCTTTGCGCAAATTGCGTTAGCGCTGTGGCATCAGTATAAGAGTGTCGCGCTGCCAGGTGTGGAACGCCTACAAAATGCAACATCTCTGCGACAACTTTGCCGATATGTTGCATAAATTTTTGTCGAAATTCGCCAGAATGTGAAGAGCAGTCGTAATTTTCGCTGGTTCGTCGCGTTGACGCATAAATCCAGCGGTTGCTACACTAAGACACGTGGTTCTCTGCGCCGATTCCCGCAGCGAGCTGCGGCCGCCCTCCCGCCAGCTGATGTACCTGGTGATTCCTTGGAGACGAGTCGCTTTCCCTTCCAGCAGACACTGGAGGGGTTGACTGTCTCTGGCAGGAAATTACCTTTACGGGGCATGCGATGAGTGAAGTGGCAGCGGGTTCCCTGAGCGCACCTGAAAGCGCGCCTTTGGGAGCCAACTCCGGCGAAGTAAGCAGATGCCGGACCGAGGAATCGCGGAGCAGTTGCTATGGCAAACGTCCTCAATTCTGAAACTGAGAGCACAACCCTGAACACCGAATTGGAAACCCCAGCCCTTGAGTCTGCGACGGAGCAAGAGACGCCGTCGCCCGAATCCACGTCCGCAGCCCAACCAACTGAAGTGGCAGAAATTGCCGCTCAGGACGCCGATACCACCCACGAACCCGCAGCTGACGCCGAACACGGCGCCGAGTCTGCTGAAGATTTTTCTGCCGCGCTCGAAGCGTTTGAGCGTGAGCAGGCCGCTGAGGCGGCAGCCGTGGAGGCCTATGGCGACAAGATCGTCACCGGCACGGTGGTCAAGCAAACGGAAAAACACCTCGTTGTCGATGTGGGTCTCAAGTCCGAAGGACTCGTGCCCCTCGAGCAGGTGGTCGATCACACCGGCGCTGTGAAGTTCCAGCCCGGCGAGACGATCGACGTGGTTATCGAGCGAGAGGAGCCGGAAGGTGGCTACCTTGTCAGCTTCGAGAAGGCGCAGCGCCTCCGCGTGTGGGATTCAATTGAGAAGGCTGCGACCGACAAGGTCCCCGTCAAGGGAATCGTGGTCAGCCGTGTCAAGGGTGGTCTCACGGTCGATATCGGCATGAAGGCGTTCCTCCCCGGCTCGCAGCTTGAGATTCGCCCCGTGCGCAATCTCGACGGCTACCTAGGCCAGGAAATCGAAGTCCGCGTCATTAAGCTCAACAAGAAACGTGGCAATGTGGTCGTCAGCCGCAAGGAACTCCTCGAGGAAGAGCGCGATGAAAAGCGCTCCATGACCATGGAGCACCTCGCGGAAGACGGCGTGCTCACCGGCACGGTCAAAAATCTCACCGACTACGGTGCGTTCGTTGACCTGGGTGGCATTGATGGTCTGCTTCACATCACAGACATGAGCTGGGGCCGTCTCACGCACCCGCGTGATCTGGTCAATGTCGGCGACGAAATTCAGGTCAAGGTGCTCAAGTTTGACCGCGATAAGCAGCGCGTCTCGCTCGGCTTCAAGCAGCTCACGCCTGATCCGTGGCTCGACGCAACCGAGCGCTACCCCGTCGGTGCGCATGTCCGCGGCCGCGTTCTCTCGGTCACTGACTACGGCGCGTTCGTTGAACTCGAGCAGGGCATTGAAGGCCTGGTCCATCTCTCTGAGATGACCTGGTCCAAGCGCCTCAAACACCCCTCCAAGATCGTCAAGCCCGGTGACGAAGTCGACACCGTCGTCCTCGCCGTCAACCCGGCTGACCGTCGCATCTCGCTCGGCATGAAGCAGCTCCTTGAGAACCCCTGGGAGAACTTGAGCGACCGTTATCCCTCGGGCACCATCGTCGAGGGCCGCGTGCGCAACCTCACTGACTTTGGCGCCTTCATCGAAATCGAAGACGGCATCGACGGTTTGGTTCATGTCTCCAACCTCAGCTGGACCAAGCGCGTCAAGCACCCCTCGGAAGTCGTCAAGAAGGGTGAAAAGGTCAAGGCAGTCGTTCTCGGCGTTGAGCCGCAGAATCGCCGCCTCTCCCTCGGCATCAAGCAGCTTCAGCCGGATGTCTGGGAGACCTTCTTCGCCACGCACCGCGTCGGCGACGTCGTCCACGGCAAGGTGCTCCGCACCGCCCAGTTCGGCGCATTTGTTGAAATCGCCGAGGGTGTCGAAGGCCTCTGCCACGTGTCGGAAGCAGTCAGCGATGACGGCGTACCGGCCAAGATGGAGCAGGGCGAAGAGCACGAGTTCAAGATCATCAAGATCAACGTGGAAGAAAAGAAGGTCGGCCTCAGCATGCGCTCCAACGCGCAGGAAGCAAGCCGCGCCCAGGTCGAGCACTACAAGGAGAGCGCACATAAGGCGCCCGTCTCCAGCTCCACCACCACGCTTGGCGATCTCATTAACTGGAAGAGCGAACGCGACTAGTTCCTCTCTTTACCGCAACACTCCAACGGCCACCCTCCGGGGTGGCCGTTCCTTTTTCCAGATTTTAAGCATCGCCCGGCCTAGAGTTGACAGACAATAATTGTGAACATAAATATGCTTTTATTGACTTAAAATAATATTTATGTTCATATTTGAATTATGCCAAAGCTGGCACAGCGCGCCTATTCACGTCAGAGCCTTGAAGCCCTTGAACTGCTGGCTCAGATGATTCGTGCAGGCAGAATCGAACGTAAGATCGGCACAAAAGAGATGGCAGACCGCGCGGGGATATCCCAACCGCTCCTGCGGCGGATTGAGAAGGCGGATCCGGGTTGCTCCATTGGGGCTGTCTTTGAGGTTGCCGCCATCGCCGGAGTTCCTCTGTTTGGAAGTGACTCTGAACGGCTGCACGCACAACGCTCCGCATTAACGGAAAAACTCACCCTCCTGCCGCAAAGAGTCCGCAAGCCGAAGAGGGTTCTCCGCGATGACTTCTAGAGACAACTACAAAGAAGCCTACGTCTGGATCTGGCTCCTCGGAGAAGCGGAACCCGTTGTTGCAGGTATCCTGCAGCAAGTGGGGAATAGACTGCTGTTCAACTATGGCAGAAGTTATCTGGCGCGCCAAAACGCAATTTCCATTTACGATCCCGAACTCCCTCTCCAGCCTGGTGAAATTCCGCTCGCCCCTGGCCTCTCCATGCCCGGATCGATTCGTGATGCATCCCCCGATGCCTGGGGTCGACGTGTCCTGATCAATCGCAAGCTCAGCGTCAAAGGTGAAGCGGCCGGAAGCCATGAACTCGGAGAGCTCACCTATCTGCTCGAATCGGGGTCGGACAGGGCAGGAGCTTTAGATTTTCAGACCTCAGCGACCCATTACGTGCCGCGCGGAATGGAGCAGGCGTCGCTCGACGACCTGCTGCTCTCGGCAGAGCAGGTAGAACAAGGTGTTCCTCTATCGCCGGATCTGGATCGTGCACTTCAACACGGCACATCATTGGGCGGTGCGAGACCCAAGGCGCTTCTCACATCCGGCAACAAAAAGTTCGTGGCCAAGTTCTCCATGAGCACTGACATTTATAACGTCGTGAAGGCGGAGTACGTCGCTATGCGCCTTGCCGCAATTTCCGGGCTCAATGTCTCTCACGTGCAATTGGCAAAAGCGTTGGGTAAGGATGTGCTGCTCGTCGAGCGCTTTGATCGCGAGCCTCTGCAAAACGGATGGGGCCGCAAGGCATTCGTCTCCGCACTCACCATGCTCGAACTCGACGAAATGATGGCCCGGCACGCCAGTTATGAGTTGCTGGCTGAGATTGTTCGGCACCGTTTTCAGAGTCCTCGGGAAGAACTTCGCGAGCTGTTTGGGAGACTCGTCTTCAACATCCTCTGCGGAAACACCGACGATCACGCGCGCAACCACGCCGCTTTCTGGGATGGTAAAAATCTTCGCTTTACACCCGCTTATGACGTATGTCCGCAGTCCCGTTTAGGAGAAGAAGCTGGCCAGGGTATGCGGATAATCGGAACAAGTAACAGAAGCCAATTGGCCCTCTGTCTGCAGGCGGCTCCGAAATTTCTGCTTTCAGATCGAGAAGCGCAAGCAATCATTCTGCATCACATTGATGCCATTCGTACGCATTGGCACGCCGTCTGCGCTGAGGCGGACCTGACGGCGACAGACCGCGCGGTTCTCTTCGGCAGGCAATTTCTCAATCCATTCGCATTCTATGACGCACCTGAAGAAATCAGAGTTGCCAGTCAACTCTGACTACGCGAAAATGCTTCGACTCGGCGATCTCATCAACTGGAAGAGCGAACGCGACTAGTTCCTCTCTTTACCGCAACACTCCAACGGCCACCCTCCGGGGTGGTCGTTCTACTTCAGCGCAAATCTGGTTCTGAAGAGTGATGCTATCGTTACTTCGTGAGAATGAAGCGATGAAGCCCGCTGTTCCAATGCCCTTGCTCGTCGCTCTCTCGTCGCAGGGCGATCGGGAATCAATTCTCCGCGCCGTCGAACTTGTCCAGCGCGACATTTCTTCATACACCGTTGCTTGCGAAGAGCATCTAGAGCGAATCCTTCTCTCCGGCGACGACGAGCTCGATCTCGAAGAATTCTGCAAGCGCCTTCGAGAAGACCACACAATTGAATCTGGCCCAATACGCGTGCGATATCTAAAAACCGTACGTTCCGCCGTCGAAGCCGAAGGCAAATACATGCGCCAGGCAGGAGGCTCTGGGAATTACGGCCATTGCTATTTGCGCATCGAACCCGCGGAACGAAATGGCGCGAATCAATTCAGGAATGATGTCTCCGAAGACATCATTCCTGCCAAATTCATTCCTTCCGTCGAGCGGGGGATAAGTACAGCATGCGCAGCCGGGGTCCTCAGCGACATCGCAATCAGCAGCGTCGCAATCACTCTCGTGAATGGCAGTTACCACGAGCAGGATTCAAACGAAATGGCCTTTCGTTCGGCCGCAATCGAAGCAATGAAAAATGCTTGCTCCAAGGTGTCCTTTGATTTGCTTGAACCCGTCGCACACGTCGCCCTTGAAACATCGCATTCCTTAGCCTCTTGGCTCGTCAACGATATTCGCTCCCGGCGCGGAAGATTTATCACGGTTGAACAAGAACCAAATCTCCAAATCACTGAAGCTACCATTCCCTTCGACGAAGTCCTGCGCACGAGCTCTCTCGGCCGGCCCAGGTACAAAATCCGCTTTGCCGGTTACGACGTCGTTTCAGAAGATGGCGGAGACAGCACAAGCGTTCCTGTTACCAATCCGCACAATCCGCTTGATCTGAAGTCACAACGTCGCGCAGATTGATTTACAGGTCCAACTTCCCCCCCTCCTTGCTACCATCATCACCACAGGAATTCTTTCCTCACGAGGTGCACCGATGATGAAGAAGTTCACCGCAGCATTTCTTGCTCTTCTCCTTTCCGCGCCGCTGGCCCTCGCCGCCGACAAAGAGCATGAAGAAGATCGCGTCAAGGATGCCGGCACCGTGTTGAAGGAAATCCTCAACATCCCTGACGACATTCCCCGCGACCTGCTCGACAAAGCCGAGTGCGTCATCGTGCTTCCCTCGGTCAAAAAAGCAGCTTTTGGCATTGGCGGCAGTTATGGACGCGGCGTCATGATCTGCCGCAGTGGCGCGCATTACAAGGGCCGCTGGGGAGCACCCGCACTCTACGCGCTTGAAGGCGTCAGCATCGGCTTCCAGCTTGGTGGCCAGGCAACCGACTTCGTTCTCCTCGTCATGAATCCCAAAGGCGCCGAGTCCCTGCTCTCCAGCAAGGTCAAACTTGGCGCAGACGCATCCGCCGCCGCCGGCCCCAAGGGCCGCACTGCAGAAGGCGCAACCGACGTAGTAATGAAAGCGGAAATCCTATCCTACTCACGCAACAAGGGCCTCTTCGCCGGCATATCGCTTGAAGGCTCAACCCTCCGTTCTGACGGCAGTGCCAATGAGAAGCTTTACGGTCGCAAGCTCAGCGCGAAAGAAATTATCCGTGAGGGCAAAGTCGGCGTTCCTCCCAGCGCGCGTGAACTCGTTTCTCTGCTCAATTCCAACTCGCCCGTCAACCGATCCGATCCCAGATCGCTCGAATAATTCAGCTAAATGGAACAAGGTAACGGCCACCTGCAAAGGTGGCCGTCTTGCTTGCGGAAACGGATACGCAAAGAAAACTCACTAACTCGCTAGGCCGTCTGCTGGCTAACCTGTCGTCTCGCTCTTCCCGCCAGCACCACCACGAGCCCTAGCGCCGCTCCCACGCAAATTAGTGCGAACAGAAAAACGCTTCTGTATCCGAACGCTCCAATCACCGCGCCCGCTCCCGGCCCTACCAGAAAGAACGACACATCCGCAAACACGGTGTACACGCCCAATGCCGTACCCTGGCTGCGCGGTGGAACGCGCTTGACTGCCTCCACTCCCAGCGCCGGAAACACCAGCGAATACCCCCATCCCGTTAGCGCCGCGCCAATCATCGCCATCGTTGACGAGCCAGATAACCACAGCAGCAGCACACCGGCCGACTCCACAACCAGGCACACAATCGCCACAGCAAATCCACCGTAGTGCCCAATCGTGCGTATAAAGAGCAGCCTCGCTGTGATAAATGCAACACCAAACGCCGTCAGGCACAGCGCCGCGCCATCCCAGTGGCGGCTCGCATAATAGAGCGTCACAAACGTGGCCAGCACGCTGTAGCCCACGCCGCCCAGCGCCAGCCCCATTCCATGTGGAGTCACCCGCCCAAGCACATCGCGAAAAGGAAGATGCTCGCCATGCACCGGCGGCACCGGTTTCTTCATCGCGGCAAACGCCACACTCGCCGCGCAAATCGCAATCGTCACCCAGCCAACAGACGCCAGCCCCCACGCCTGCTCCATCACCACGCCCAGCGGAGCTCCCAGAGCGAGCGCGCCATAAGTACACACGCCGTTATATGCAATCACCTTCGCCGTATGCTCCTGCCCCACGGCGGTAATGCCCCACAGCGTCGCACCCGTTGAGCCTAAGCTTTCACCTACACCCAGCAGCAACCGGCTTACCAGCAGCAGCGTCAAACTTAGCCACGCCGGTGTGCGATGCAAGGCTGCCGCACCCAGCAGCAGAACGCCGCTCAAGGTACACGCCGCCATACCCCTCTCCACTGCAATCTTCGCGCCAACATGATCGCTGATGCGCCCGGCCCACGGCCGGCTCAGGAAAGTGGCAATGTACTGAATGCTGACCACCAGCCCAGCCAGCGCCGCACCATAACCCATGCGCAAATGCACATACTCCGGCAGCACCGCCAGCGGCAGTCCAATCGATAGATACACCACAAACGTGAATGAGGTGTATCCGGCAATGCGCCATGAGTCGGCGTTGAATTTCGATGCGAGCGTTTGCGAGGAGCTGGGCGGCGGCATGTCGGCCTAACGAAAAAATCCGTTCTAACTGGGCGCGGCTGCGCTCAAGTATATGTCACGCCCCATGCACCTGTGGCTTCAATTTGTCCGGCCTATCGCCCACAAAATTCCGTTCTTCAAAATCCCGTAAAACATTGGATTCGCGTAATCCTCTTTGTTGTGCCCAAGCGCAATGTAGAACTCACGCCCGCCGTCAAAGTGGTGATACCAGGCAAGCGGCAGGTCCTTCGCAAATGTAGAAACATCAATTTTCATTGCATCCAGGTACTGGAGCTTCGTCCTGTCCGTCACCAGAACCGGATGAACATCCGGATTCAAATGATCGAGAAAGTAGCATTCATCCGTCCATGCAAATTCCTGCGGCACGCCCTTCATCGCCGCGAAAGCCGGGTCCGTTACCCGGACCGTGAACGTCTGCATCCTTGGATGCTTCACAAATTTTCCGCCCAGCACCTGCCAGAAATAAGGCCATGTGCGTTCTGACCCAGACGCCGAATGAATCCCCACAAACCCGCCGCCCGCTTCAATAAATTTCTTGAACGCATCCCGCTGTGCATCCGTGCTGAACGCTTCATTGTTACTGTTGGAGAAAACCAGCGCCGCATACTTCCGCAGATACTCCGTCGTAAACACAGCCGGATCATCCGACTCATCCACGTCAAACCCCGCTTCCGCGCCCATCTTCTCAATCGCCGCCACACTCATCGCAATGTTGTCGTGGACGTACCCTTTCCCATCCGGCGTGTAGTTGCGCGTATAAACGAGAACGCGCGGTTTCGCCGCCTGTTGTGCCGCCACTGCCGGCGCGTCTATCCATAAAGCCGCCAGGCACAAAATGCCTGCAAGGCAAGCGCGTTTCATCCAAGAGCCGTTCACAATAACTCCTTTGTTAAGCGCGCTCCAAGCCTAACTCGCCAAGCGACCACACAGCCAGTCGCTTCGTACCCCCAAAATGTCACTAAACTAGATCCATGCCCGGTTTCCACATTGAGAACTTCGGCTGCCGCGCCGCGCGCGCCGACGGCGAAGCCATCGCCGCACGTCTGGAAGCCTCCTCCTGCGCGGCAAGCAATCCGCACACCGCCGAAGTCGTCGTCGTCAACACCTGCAGCGTCACTGCCGAAGCCGACCGCGAAGCCCGTGCCTACATCCGCCGCACCCACCGCCGCAATCCCTCAGCGCGCATCGTCGTCACCGGCTGCTACGCGCAGCGCGCGCCCGATGAACTAGCAGCGCTGCCCGGCGTCGCCGCCGTCGTCGGCAACAGCCACAAAGCCCTCGCTCCTCAAATCGCGCACAACTTAATGAGAGGTGCCGGCGTCGAAAGCGACCGCTCTCTAGTCCGCATAGAAGCCATGAAGAGTGCAGGCAATGTGCTCCTCTACTCGGACGACACCTTCGCCCACTCCTTCCTTGAAGAAGCGCAGGTCGTTCCCGGCGCGCAAACTCGCCCCAACCTCAAAATTCAGGAGGGCTGCAGCAACCGCTGCACTTTTTGTGTCATTCCCCAAACGCGCGGCAACTCACGCAGTCTCCTGCCGGAAAACGTAATCGCTCAGGTCCGCGGCTTCGTCGCCGCCGGGGGCAGGGAACTGGTCTTCTCCGGCATCAATATGGGCCGTTGGGGCCGCGACCTCCCGCCCGACCCGGCCGCACCCCGCACCCTCGCCTCTCTCGTCCGCGCCATATTCGAGCAAACTGCACTCCCACTCCTCCGCCTCAGCTCCATCGAGCCCATGGATTGGGACGACAATCTCATCGCACTCATGCGCAACTACGGCGGCACGCGCCTCTGCCGGCACGCTCACCTGCCGCTCCAGTCCGGCTCAGACTCCGTCCTCCGCCGCATGCATCGTCGCTACCGCCCCTGGCATTACGCGCAGAAGATCGAGTCGCTCCTCGCCGCTGCCGCTTCCGAAATCACATTCGGCGCCGATATCATGGCAGGCTTCCCCGGCGAAACCGACGCTGAATTTAAGGAAACTCTGGCCTTCATCCGCGCATTGCCCTTCGGCTACCTGCATCTGTTTCCGTTCTCGCCGCGCCCGGGCACGCGTGGCTGGGCATTGCACCAGCAGTATCCTGTTCCGCCTCAAGTTGTCGCAGAGCGCATGTCCCTTCTCCGCTCCCTCGCCGAAGAAAAAATGCATGCTCATCGCGCACAGTTCATCGGCCGCGAGCTCAACGCAATAACTCTCCACACCCCCGCTGCGCTTGCCCAATCCGGGCAAACCGCCGCCCTCACTGAGAATTTTCTTCCCGTGGAGATCGCCGGCACTCTCCCCTCCAACACGCCTGTCAGCTTACGCGTCACAAGCCTCACCAGCCAAAGCACTTTGCAGGCCATTCCCACTGACCCTCAACATCACTCCCTTCCTGAACCTCTCAGCCCACAGGACCTTCTCGTACACGCATTCCCGAACTAACCAGTGGTATACTCAGGGTGCGTTCAGCCGCACTGGTGAGGGGTTTAACTCTCTCCAAAGTGCTCTGCTGATCAACTCTGGAGGAGAACCATCGCACTCGACAAACGTTCCGCCAAGTCTTTTATTCGCATCAATGACCGTATTCGCGCGCGTGAGATTCGCGTCATCGACGAAAACGGTGAACAGCTTGGCATCCTGCCCCCTTTTGAAGCCCTGAAAATTGCCCGCGAGCGTGGCCTCGACCTGGTCGAAGTGTCGCCCAACGCCGTCCCGCCCGTCTGCCGCATTCAGGACTACGGCCGCTTTCTTTACGAGAAGGAAAAGAGCGAGCGTGCCGCGCGCAAAAAGCAAAAAGTCATCGTCATCAAGGAAGTCAAGTTCTCGGTCACCGTTGACGAGCACGACTACCAGACCAAGAAAAACCAGGCCGTCCGCTTCCTGCTGGAAGGCGACAAGGTCAAGGCCAGCCTCCGCTTCCGCGGTCGCCAGATGGCCCATCGCGACCTCGGCTACAACATCATCAACCGCCTCATTCAGGACCTCGGTGAAGCCGGTGTCGTCGAGTTCATGCCCCGCATGGAAGGCACCACGCTCCACGCCATCCTCGCCCCGTCCAAGAAGACAGAAGCTCCCAAGCCCAAGCCGCCCGCGCAGCCTGCCCAACAACAGCAGCAGCCCGCGACTGTTCAGTAGCCTTTGCTTATCGGAAAACAATAAGGCCGCCCACCCCGGGCGGCCTTCCCATTTCGAGCATATTGAACTACGCAATAGCTAATCGGATTTCGTCAGATCTGCTGAAAGCTGGATTGGCGCGAACCGTCCTTCATGGAACATTTTCTCAATCAGCGCTATCACCACAAACAACACAACCAGATCAATTGTCGCCCCTCCTGCCCACACTCTTGCCCAAATCCATCTG
>JAGWSG010000038.1 GCA_028876335.1 Acidobacteriota bacterium | reverse complement strand
GTCGAACCTGAAAAATCCATTAACTTATTTTATTATCAATAACATAGGAGATGTATTCGTGGTATAATTTCTCCAGTCTGAAGGCAAATTTCGCCGATAACTGGGGAAAAACATGCGCCCTGAGAGCGAGCCGAAGCACCCGCAACGTGAGTTATTCCAATCGGAGTTGGAGCAAATTATCGACGCACATCACCCGCTGGTGCAGCTAGGCAAGTGCATCGATTGGGCGTCGTTTGAACAGGCATTGGGAGCGACCTACCATCCCACGCACGGAGCGCCTGGAGTCTCCACGCGGCTGCTGGTGGCGCTGCACTATCTGAAATACCAGCACGATCTGAGTGACGAGAATGTGTTGGCGCATTGGTTGGAGAATCCCTATTGGCAGCACTTCAGCGGGGAGCGATATTTCCAGCACCGGCTGCCCATCGATGGGTCCAGCATGACGCGCTGGCGGCAGCGGCTGGGCGAAGCCGGAGCCGAGCAGATGTTGCGCGAGACGATCGCGGCAGGAATCAAGATGGGCTCGATTCGACCGGCTCAGTTGAAGCGCATCAACGTGGACACGACAGTGCAGACCAAGGCGGTTCGTTATCCGACCGATGCGCGTCTGTATCATCGCTGCCGGGAGCGGCTGGTGAAGGCGGCGCGCCGCGAAGGCGTAGTCATCAAGCAGAGTTACCGGCATGTAGGCAAGCGGCTGCTGCTCGGTTCGAGCCGCTACGCGCACGCTCGCCAGATGAAGCGGGCGCGTGGCTGCACGCGCAAGCTACGCACCCAGTTAGGGCGCGTGGTGCGCGAGATAGAACGGCAAGTTACGAATCCTTCTGAGAAGTTATCCAAGTTACTGGCAACGGGGCATCGCATCTATGCTCAACAACGGCACGACAAGAACAAGGTCTACAGCGTGCACGAACCTGAGGTCGAATGCATCGCCAAGGGGAAGGCGGGCAAGCCATATGAGTTCGGCAACAAGGTGAGTGTGGCCATAACCAGCCGGGGCGGCTGGCTGGTGGGCGCCAAGAGCTTTACTGCCAATCCTTACGATGGCCACACGCTGGCCGCGCAGATGAAGCAAGTCAGAAGCATGATCGGGGACCGCGTCGGCGAGGCGCATGTGGACATGGGATATCGTGGCCACGACTACGACGGCCCGGTCACGGTACATATCGATAAGCGGCGGCGGGGCCGAACATCGCGGCCGCTGTGGCGCTGGATGAAGCGCCGGGCCGCAGTTGAGCCCAGTATCGGGCACTTGAAGAACGAACACCGGCTGGAGCGGAATCGGCTGAGAGGCACTTACGGGGACGCGATCAACGCTGTCCTGGCAGCCGCTTCGATGAACTTCCACAAGCTCCTCGGAGCTTTTTGGCTCTATTTTCTGCGCGTCCTGTTGGGCGTCAGGGGCCAATTTCAGCTCATCCTGGCCCAGTTCAGCCCGCAGATGCCATGCGAGACATTCTGAAAAATCACTTTTTCAGGATCGACTAATTAGGATGATTGAGAAGTTATTTGCATCTGAAGTCCGTCCTCCGGACCACACGGTGCTTCCTCTCAATCGCAGAACCAATTTCACCGTATCCGTGGGAGTTGCCCTGCATTCATGACCGCGATCGATCAACACAGCCTTTTTCTGCTTATCGCGGCACTTTGCTCCGTGATTGGGCTCATCCTCCTCATCGCCTGGGTGAAATTGAATCCCGTCATTTCACTGCTTGTGGCTTCTCTCTCCCTGGCGCTTGTTGCGGGCATGCCCATGGAGAAGGTGATTTACTCGTTCGAAGCTGGCGTGGGCTCGATTCTTGGGCATATCGCGATCATTGTTGCCCTCGGTACAATGCTCGGGAAAATGATGGCGGAATCTGGTGCGGCAGACACCGTTGCGGAAACCATCATCGACGCCTTTGGCGAAAGGAACGTTCCCTGGGCGATGGCGCTGCTGGGCATTCTGATCGGACTGCCCGCGTTCTTTGAAGTCGGCTTCGTATTGCTAGTGCCCGTTGCCTTTACGGTTGCGCACCGTACCAAGCTTTCTATTGTGTCCGTAGGACTGCCCATGGTCGCGGGACTCTCCGTCGTACACGGGCTGGTGCCGCCCCATCCGGCTGCCATTATGGCCGTGACTATTTTCCATGCCGATGTGGGACGCACAATCATGTATGCCCTGCTTATTGGGATACCAACTGTCGCAATCGCCGGTCCCATCTACACGCGCATCATTGCGCCGCATATTCATCTCGATTACGAAGGATCGCTCGCGGTCCAGCTTTCCGCGCATAAAGAGCGCCGCAGCCGCCCCGGCTTCTTGACCAGCATACTGACAATTCTTCTGCCGGTACTTATGATGCTGCTGGGCAGTGCCGCAGATGTGCTTTCGACACCGGGTTCTGCTGCTAACAGTGCATTACACTTTGCGGGCAATGATGACTTCGCTTTGCTTGTTGGCGCTATCGTCAGCTTTATTACGCTTGGCACAATGCGCGGGTTCAGCCGCGAAACGATTTTGCGCTTCAGCAATGAATGCCTCGCACCTACCGCTACCATCACGCTGTTGATTGGAGCAGGCGGCGGATTCGGTCATGTACTTCATGATACCGGCGCTTCCGACGCAATGGTCAAGCTGGCGCTGAATGGGCACATTCCCATTGTTCTGCTTGCATGGCTGCTGGCAGCCGGCATGCGTCTTGCCACCGGGTCATCCACAGTGGCCATGACAACGGCGGCTACTATTGTCGCGCCGTTCGCTCTGCACTTGCCACACATGCATCCGGAATTGCTGGCCATCTCTACGGGAGCCGGCGCACTGATCTTTTCGCATGTAAATGACGGGGGATTCTGGCTCGTCAAAGAATATTTCAATATGTCTGTCGGGCAGACAATCAAGACCTGGTCTGTCTGTGAAACCATTATCTCCGTCACAGCGCTCTGCTTTACTCTGTGCCTGTGGTACGCCATCTAGCCACCGCCGCTCCGCGGCCATCCTGAGGATGTATGAATATGATGTCGCCTTGGTTTACTCGCAGAAACTTTCTGAAAAGCGCCTCAGTGGCTGCACTGGCTCCGCTGGCAACGCGCGCCTTTGGTGCCGATTCCCGCGGCATTCTCGCGTTTATCGGCACGTATACATCCGCACCAACTGAGCCCTTTGGACCGCCGGGAGGCAACAGTGATGGTATTTATCGCGCATGGCTTGATCCGCACACAGGCGAGCTCAAAGACATTGAACTGGCAGCCAAAACACGCAATCCATCGTGGCTGGCGGTACATCCATCGCGACGCTATCTCTATACGCTCAATGAAGTCGCTGACTTTGAAGGTGGCAGCGGGTCGGTGACTGCCTATGCACTGGATACGGTGAGCGGAACGCTCACTGAACTCAATTCGACGAGTTCGCAGGGGCCGGGTCCCGCACATATGAGCCTGGACCACACAGGCCGCTACGCGTTTGTGGCGAATTACCTTGGCGGAAGCGTTGCGGTACTGCCCATTGACGGAAACGGGAAGCTCGACTCCGCCATTCAGGTAATCCACCATCAAGGTCACGTGGGCGCAAAGCGCGCCACTGATGCTCCGCGTGGCAGCTTTGCAATCAGCGGGCATGACGCACCACACGCACACATGATTGCGCCGTCTCCGGACAATCGCTTTGTGATTTCGACCGATCTTGGACAGGACCGCATCTACGTATATCGCTTCGATGTGCGCACCGGGAAGCTGTCGAACAATTCTGGTACGCCGATTGTCACTGTACCCACCGGAGATGGTCCGCGCCACTTTGCCTTCCATCCCAATGGACAGTGGCTCTATACCTTACAGGAGGAGTCGAGCACTCTTTCCTTCTATCACTTCGACACCGAGCGTGGAGCGCTGCAGCACGTGCAAACCATCTCCTCGCTGCCGTTCGGCTTTGCTGGAACCAATTTTGGCTCAGAGATTCTGGTTTCTTCAGACGGCGAGTTTCTTTACGCCGCCAATCGCCTGCATGACTCAGTTAGCATTTGCACAATTGGCACGGATGGGCGAATCAGCTTGCGGCGCAATACTCACACGCAGGGCGACTATCCACGCAATATTGCCTTGGGACCAAACGGGAAATATTTGTTCTCGTGCAATCAGCACAGCGACAATATTGTTTCGTTTCGTCGCGATGAATCATCAGGTCTCCTGTCACCCACCGGCCACTATGCCGCCGTGGGCAGCCCAGCATTCATTACTTTTCTGGCATAGCCATTACCACTAAACCCTGACCAAGCAAAGATATTGAGGTCGCGATGAATCGGTTAATTTGCGCATTAGTTGCCGGCAAGAAATTCACTGGAAGAAGCGCTATGAAGAAGGACATCGGTCTGTTGGCCGCCACTTGCCTGCTCGTCGCGGCAGCAACCCTGACTCATGCGGCAACTGACAGCGATTCATATGCATTCCGCAACACACTCATGCCACAGCCATCTTCGCTGCGTGTGGGGACCGGCAGCCTGGCCATTGCACCCTCCTTCACAGTTGGCTTCAACGGTACTCATGACGAGTTGCTGGATCATGCAGCGCTGCGCATGCTGAATGAACTCGAAGCTTTCACCGGCATCGAAATCGCGAAGTCGTTCGCAAAGGATGGAGCTTCCGCCACTCTGCAAATTCACGTCGACCACCCCGCGGAAAAGATTCAATCCATCGACGAAGACGAATCGTATACGCTCCATGTTGATGCAACCCACATCACCCTGAGCGCACCCACCGACCTTGGCGCGCTGCACGGATTTCAAACGCTGCTCCAGCTCGTACAACAGCAACCATCAGGCTACGTGGTACCGGCGATCGACATTGCCGACACACCACGCTTCCGGTGGCGCGGACTGATGATCGATGTCGGGCGGCACTTTGAGCCAGTCTCTGAAATCCTACGCACACTCGACGCAATGGAGTCCGTGAAGTTGAATGTCTTTCATTGGCATCTATCGGAAGACCAGGGATTCCGCGTGGAAAGCCTGAAATATCCAAAGCTGCAGGAACTTGGTTCAAACGGCTTGTACTACACGCAGGCTCAGATTCGCGAAGTCGTTGCCTATGCGCATGCGCGCGGCATTCGCGTTGTACCGGAGTTCGACATGCCCGGCCATTCCACAAGCTGGTTTGTTGGCTATCCCGAACTGGCCAGTGGCCCAGGGCCCTATAAAGTGCAGACCGTCTTCGGCATTCACGACGCGGCGATGGACCCCACGCGCGAATCGACCTACAAGTTTCTCGACGGATTTATTGGCGAGATGGCGGAGCTTTTTCCTGACGCTTACATGCACATTGGTGGTGACGAGAGCAACGGCAAACAGTGGATGTCCAACCCGCACATTCGCGCCTTCATGAAGTCGCACGATATTAAGAACACTGCTGGGTTGCAGGTCTACTTCAATCAGCACCTGCTGAAGATTCTGAAGAAGTATCACAAACACATGGTGGGCTGGGACGAGATCTTCACGCCTGGCTTGCCGAAGGATGTGGTGGTGCAGTCATGGCGCGGTGTCGATTCCCTCAGCAAAGGCGCGGAGCAAGGCTATCAAGGCATTCTCTCCGCGCCCTATTATCTTGACGGCATGAAGACGGCGGCAGATCACTATCTTGCCGATCCAATTCCAGCCGACACGACGCTGACTCCTGACGAGCAGAAGAAAATTCTCGGCGGCGAAGCCTGCATGTGGGCTGAACAAATCAACGAGAACACGATTGACTCACGCATCTGGCCACGGACGGCGGCGATAGCCGAACGCTTCTGGTCACCCGCATCCGTGCGCAATGTGGAGGACATGTACCGCCGACTTGACGCAGAGAACCTGCGCCTTGATGCGCAAGGCATACGCCAGATTTCCTATCCGCAGCGATTGCAACGCGAACTGACGGGTAGTGTCCAAGCTCCGGCGTTTCAGACTTTGACAGCCATCCTCGAACCTGTGAGCTTTGGCGAGCGCTACCACCTGCAACACACAAATCAGCTCACACCGCTCAACGGACTCGTAGACGCCGTAGCACCTGACCCGCCAGTGCGCCACGAACTCAATGAAGCTATCGGCGACTTACTCAGCGGCGCATCAGATAAATCGGCCGGTGCAGCATGGCTCATGAACGTTTTCAATTCATGGACCACCGCTGCGCCACACGCACAGAGCATGATGGACCGGTCACCGCGGCTCAGCTCGTATGCCGTGCGGGCCACTGAAATGGGACAACTGGG
>JAGWSG010000037.1 GCA_028876335.1 Acidobacteriota bacterium | reverse complement strand
TTTGCCGTGGCGGGGGATGTGATTCCGCATGAGGCGGTGAAGCAGGCGGCGGCTGCTGCGGGCGAGGGCGAGGCCGGATGGGCTGCGCTGCTAAAGCCGGTGGCGGATGTGTTTGAGGGCGCGGACTTTGGCTTTGTGAACCTGGAGACGCCGGTGGCGCCGGAGCATGGGCGCGGGACGAAGGCGTTTTTGTTTAACGCGCCGGTTGCGCTGCCGGAGGCAATGAAGGCGAGCGGGGTGAAGATTGTTTCTGCCGCGAACAACCATGAGATGGACCAGGGATGGGCGGGATTTGCGGAGACGCGGGAACAACTGAAGAAGTTGGGGTTGATTTTTGCCGGGACGTCCGACAATGCGGCGACGGCATTTCAGCCGGTGTTCACCGAGGCGAACGGGATCAAGGTGGGCTGGCTGGGAATGACACGGTGGCTGAATGGGAACAGTAATCCGACGGATCCGAACCAGCCGCATGTGAATTATTTTCCGTATCCGAATGAAGCTCATAATGCGCCCGGTGCGAGTGAGGCGCAGGTGCTGGCGGCTGTGAAGGCGGCGCGGGCGGAGTGCGATCTGCTGGTGGTGTCGATTCACTGGGGCGTTGAGTATGCTCCGGCACCGCGGCCGGAGGATGTGGAGCTGGCGCACAAGATGCTGGATGCGGGCGCGAGCGTGATTGTGGGGCATCATCCGCATGTGCTGCAGCCGATTGAGACCTACCGCACGGCCGATGGACGGAATGCGGTGATCTTTTACTCGCTGGGAAATTTCCTGTCGAATCAGTCGCGGACTTATATAGATGGGTTGATGCCGGACAAGGAAGGGGATCCGCGTGACTCGATGATTGGATTGTTTTCCGCGGTGAAGAACGATTACGGCCCGGCGGGCGTGCGCGTGGAGCTGGGCCATGTGGGTATGCTGCCGGTGTGGGGCGAGAACAATCGCAATGCGCTGGCCACGGGCAAGACGAAGACGCCGGTGATTGGGCCAGTGCTGATTGACCGCGTACTGCCGGAACTGCAGGCGAAGGTGGATGAGTTGGGGAAAGAAACGCCGGGTGAGATGAGTGCCGAGGACAAGCGGCAGTTTATCGACGCGACGAATGAGTTGAAGCTGCTGACGGACCGGCGGGAGCAGATTCTGGCGCGGACGGGGGATGAGTTCGTCGTGGAGCCGCCGAAGGTGGCGGGTAAGCCCTGACGTCGCGGTGCAGAGCGTGGACTGAGCAAGCCATCATCGAGTCGCACTCCCAGTTGAAGCAGGACTCATTTGCAGTTGCGGAATTGCTGGATTAGTACGCCGTCGAAACAGCATTTTTTGTGGCGCTGCTCGTCTGTTCAATGCACTGCCGCGCGCGAATTCTTGCGGCGTAGTGCTGCATGATCAGCGGAGGAATGCCCAGGACGATGGTGAAGGCTGTTACCCATCCGAGATTGACGATAAAAGAATCCTGTTGATTAGGCACCAAACAGATCAAGATGAAAAAGCAGACCGAATACAGATAAAAGGTGAGATGCAGGAGCCACGCAGCTTTGCCTTTGGGTCGATAGAGAAGCAGAGCTTCACGGATCTTGGCTGTGGTGGAGAAGATATGCAACCTGTGCCGCAAGTTCACTTTGGCCTGGAGGGCGGAGAGCTCTCGAAGAGCGAAATCGAGTTCAGAAGTGAGAGCGGACTGTGGCGAAGTGCCGCAGGCCATCTTGTCCAGAGGGAGTGCCGGCAGATCGGCAATTTGCTTGGCGAGAGCTGCGACGCGATCGGACAGAACTGCTGCACGCCGCTTGGATGAATGTTCACCTAGCCACTTGAAAGCGCCGATGGCTGCTGTGGGTACCAAAGCGGCGAGTGCCGGCCAAACAACGCGTGTCAGTAATTCCACCTGGGTCGAGATTTTGTTGGCATCCGAAACTTCAACGAAAAAGATCATTGCTACTCCAGCGAGTATCAGGTGGAGAGGGAGTCTGCTGATGAAATGAATGCGCTGTCATGATGACATTTTCACAGAAACACAGGCAAGAATTGTCTTCTAGAGAGTATGAAGGATTGACTACGCACATTATTGAGCAGATTCGAGTGCAAGCACCCAGTCGGGCTGAGGGGAAGGTGTGTCGTGATAGCAGTCGTAATCCGCGATTTGATGCCAGTCAGAGATGCGAATCAGGTGGCAGGTTGCGGAGAAATGCAAAGGGCCGGACATATATGCCAAATCCTTGCCGCCGTCCCAAAATACCCATTTCCAGATAAATGCGTCCCCGGGAATGCGGTGGATGATTTTTCCGTGGCGCGCAATGACGAGAGTGAATGGGTAGACTTCGCCATCGTGCGCTCTGTCGTTGATTGATCCGTTCAATGTCCAGCCTTCAAGACCGTCAGGGCCGTGCACATGGGCGGACTCGTCTTGCTTCTGAGCCGGTGTTGCTGTGTTTTGCGCTCTCGCGAAGGATGCGAGGCAAGCAACCATCAGGATGAGTAGGAAGCGGAATTTCATTCGACCTCCTGCGCTAACGGAAAATCACTCTTTGCTAATAGCCGTTGGCTACGAGCTATCCCTGGTCAATTCCAGTTCCGAAGGTTTTGTGGCCAATTGCAGTGCTGTACAGGTTAATTCAAGTGAAATGGAGGTCCCAGCCGGCGAGACTGGGTCTGCCAAGGCCTAGCTGGCCGCGGCATTTGTCGCAAGCTGCGCGGCGGTGCATTGCCGCGTGTGGATGCGGGAGGCGTAGTAGCGAAGTATCAATGGCGGAACCCCGAGCACCCCGAAGATAAAGATGAACGCAAAGAGATCCGAGACGCTTGCGATCAGCGGAGAACTTTGATCGGTCGTGATCGCAAGCAGGGCAAAGATGAGGAGAATGGAATACGCGTAGAAGGCTATGTGCAGCAGCCATGCGGCGAAGCCTTGTGGACGGTAGAGCAAAAATGCGGCACGTATCTTTGCTCCTGTATTTGTGAGCCCGCGGAAACGTCGTGCATTCGCGCGTTGCTGCATATCGTTCAGTTCATGCAGCGCGGATTCAAGCTCGGCTGTGAGTGCGGACTGCGGTGTGACGGGATGGAGGGCGCCGCTTAACTGGACTTCAGGAACTTCAGTGATTTGTTTGGCCAGGGTTGTGATGCGATCGATTAACACGGCGCTGCGCTGGTTGGAGGAGTGGTCCTGCAGCCACTTAAAGGTCGAGGTGACGACCAAGGGAACCAAAGTGGCCAGCGCGGGCCACACCACTTTTGAAAGTAAACTTACTTTCGCAGAAATATTCGGGACCTCAACGGGGTCGGTCAAAAACATTGGATCCTCCACGGGGACGGCGCGTGGCAATTGCCTTGGCGAGCCAACATAGCAGGTCATCGAGACAGGCGCAAGACGCAGTTTGCCTTGATGTGATTGGCCGATCAGACAACCCCGGCAGAGGACGGCACGCGGTCCGAGCCGCAGTCCTTCTCAATATCCGTTGGCGACGAGCCAGTCTTCGGTGAGTTCGAATCCGGATTTCTTTGCGGCGATTTGTTGCGCGGCGAGTTTGACGAGAACATCGCCTTCCACGTTGATGGGTGCGCCGGGCGCGAGCGTGTGAAGGTTGGTGCGCCAGTAGGTAAGAGGCAGGATAGCGATGGAGATGATGTCGCTGTCGATGCAGGCAATGGTGAGGCTGATGCCCTCAAGAGCAACGGAGCCTTTGGGGACCATCCACTGCAGGGTTGAGGCTGGGACGCGGACTTTGAGTGTCCAGTCGGTGGTCTGCTCGTCGAAAGCGGGGGTGTCGCGCGGAATGACCGGATCGAGGGCGACAAGTTTGCCGCAGCCATCGACGTGGCCCTGGACGATATGGCCGCCGAGCGGGCTGCCGGCGGCCGTGGGCAGCTCTAGATTGACCTGCGCGCCGGGTTTGAGGGTGCCGAGTGAGGTGCGGTCGAGGGTCTCCTGGGCGAGGTCAGCGTGAAAGTAGCGCGGGTCGAGATCGAGCGCCGTGAGGCACACGCCGCTGACGGCGAGCGAATCGCCTTCACGCAAGCGTGATGCAACGCTGGGCGCGTCAACTGTAATGCGGCGCACGCCGCCGAGTTCGACGACGCTGACGAGGGTGCCGGTCTGCTCGACGATACCGGTGAACATGCCTTGATTTTATGTGAGCGTACTTATGTACGGCGACTTAATCGGGAGTGCGCACGTCTGGAGCCGAGCGCGGTGAGTGCGATTCCGGGCCAGAGCGTGATGAAACTGAGGAGGCCCGGGCCGAATGTGGTGGGGCTGGCCTCCGGCCAGATTCCCAGCTGATTGAGAAGCAAAGTGATGAGAAGCGGTCCAGTGCCGAGCACGAGGAGCGCCACGCCGGTGGTAAACACCCAATCCGCGAGATAGGTCTTCATGAAGGAAACCTCCTGGGATACGGAAATGCTCTGGTTACGGAAATGCCTGAGCAGGAGTCCGGCAGGCGTGCGGCGCCGGCCCCGTCGAAAATGTGAGGGAATTGTACGCCACAAACCGGGAAATTTGTCCAATGACCTACATTAGAAATATGAGCGGCCAGGAAAGTAGAGATATGAAGCGGGATTTTGATCTGCTGGTAGTGGGTGCAGGACCAACGGGGCTTGCTTGCGCAATTGAGGCGCAAAGGGCT
Organism: Acidobacteriota bacterium; assembly: GCA_028876335.1. Lineage (GTDB taxonomy): Bacteria > Acidobacteriota > Terriglobia > Terriglobales > Acidobacteriaceae > Telmatobacter. The sequence continues at coordinate 11,634 of JAGWSG010000037.1, read as the reverse complement.
GGATTCAGTGTGGTTCTTGTGGATAAGGGATGTGTGTGCAACTCGCTTTTTCACTACCCCTCGCACATGACGTTTTTTACGACGTCGGAGCTGCTGGAGATTGGAGATATTCCGTTTCCGAGCCCGCATGCCAAGCCGACGCGCAATGAGGCGCTAGAGTATTACCGGCAGGTGGCGGCCTATTACAAGCTCGATGTGCGGCAATACCAGAACGTTGAGCGCATTGAAGGTACGCAGGGTGATTTCACAGTTCATACGAAGGACAGGTTCGGGCGGATGGGCGTGCTGCATGCGTCAAATCTGGCTGTAGCGACCGGCTACTATGACCTGCCGAACATGATGGGAATCCCGGGCGAGGAGCTGAGCAAGGTTCATCATTATTACGATGACCCGCATCCGTACTTCGATCTGGATGTGGTGGTGATCGGCGGGAAAAATTCAGCGGCAATTGCGGCGCTGGAGTTGTGGCGGCACGGCGCGCGAGTGACGCTGGTGCATCGCGAGGCGGAGATTCACCGGCATGTGAAGTACTGGATCAAGCCGGACATTGAGAACCGGATTAAGGCTGGGGAGATTACCGCGTATTTGAGTTCGCGCGTGGTGGAGATTACGCCGGATGCGGTGCTGCTGGAGACGCCGGAGGGGCCAAAGTCCATACACAACGATTTTGTGTTTGCGCTGACGGGGTATCATCCGGATTTCGAATTTCTCGAGGCGATAGGCGTGCGTTTTGAAGGGCCCGACAAGCTGCCGGTATGCGACGAGTCGACGCTGGAGAGCAATGTGCCGGGGGTCTATCTTGCGGGTGTGATTGTGGCGGGGTCGCGGACGAACGAAATCTTCATTGAGAACGGACGCTTCCACGGGAGGCAGATCGCTGCGGCATTGACGGCGAAGTTGCAGAAGGCGTGAAGCAACCGAAAACCGCTTCTGTGAATCCGCTAGACTAGGTTTCATTTCCAAAGGGAGGATGGCGCATTGCGCTTACGCTGGTGGCCCCGAACTGCGCGCTGGCAGATGCTGGCGGCACTTGTGCTGCTGGAAGCGCTGTCCATCCTGCTGTTCGCGGTTCTGCTGATTCACCGCCAGTCGCTGGAAATTCGCGACCGGACAATCAAGCGGCTGGCGAACCAGGCTACGTCACTGGCGGTGCAATGCAGCGAGGCGCTGCAGCAGGAGCGGCCGGGGTACGTGGGTCTTTCCGTGGAACTTGCCGGGGTGGGGCCGGGAGTTTCAATTGCGAAGGTGACCGATCCGGACGGCGCGATTCTGTTCACCAGTCGGGGCGATACGCGCAAGATGCACTTAAATGCAGCCGAGCTTGCGCAGATGCCGATTTTGAAGCGCGACCAATTACGTGTGTTCACGCAGGACGATGGAAGGCTGGAAGGCGCAGCGCCGATTTACACCGGCGGCGACCTGCGGGGATTCGCGTGGATCGAGAACAATCCCGCGGGGGCGTATGAGCAGCGCGCGCTGGTGATGCGCAGCACGCTTGTGTTCGCCGTCATCTGGATTCTGGCCTCGGCGATCCTGGTGCTTCTGCTGTTTCGCGCCATCAGCGGGCCGCTGGCGACACTGCACAGAGGAACGCGAGCGCTGATGAACTCGCCGGACAGCAGCAGCGGATTTCCGCTGCCGGTAACGGTACACAATGAGTTTGGCGATTTGATTGAAGCATTCAATGGAATGGTCGCTTCGATTGCAGAGCAGCGCGAGGGATTGAAGGACACGCTCTCGTTGCTGGACTCGATGCTGGCGAATGCACCGATTGGATTGGCGTTCTTTGATCGCGAGGGGCGCTTTGTGCGCGTGAATGAGGTTTTTGCGGCGGTGACGGGATTTCCGGTGAGCCGGCATCTGGGCCGCACATTGGATGAGCTTTTGCCCGAACCGGTGGCGGGGCAGTTGAAGCAGGCGATCGATCAGGCATTTGATATTGGGTCGCCGGTGCGGGACGTGGAACTGAATGGCGAGGCTGGCCCTGATAGTCATCCAGTGACCTGGCTGGTGAATGCGTATCCGGTGCGGACGACGCCTAATCAAGTGCGCTGGGCAGGCGTGATTTTGCAGGACATCAGCGAGCGGAAGCGGAATGAAGAGGCGTTGCGACGCACGGAAAAGCTGGCTGCAACGGGCCGGCTGGCGGCCTCGATTTCGCATGAGATCAACAATCCCCTAGAAGCGATTACGAATCTGCTTTTCCTGCTGCGCAACTACTGCGACCTGAAGGAGCCGGCGCTGAATTACGCGACCATGGCGGAGCATGAGGCCAAACGCATTGCCGAGATTACGCAGCAGACGTTGCGGTTCTACCGGCAGACGACATCTCCGGCGCGGTCCGATATGGGCGAGTTGCTGGACTCTGTGCTGAACCTGTTTCACTCGCGGATTGCAACGGTTGGAATTGAAGTGCAAAAGCGCTATGGCGATAAGGCGGATTTGTATTGCTTCTCCGGCGAGGTGCGGCAGGTAATGGCGAACCTGGTGGGCAATGCGATTGATGCCAGCGCGCAGGGCGGGCGGCTGATCGTGCGGGCGCGGCGCTCGCGGTCATGGAAGGAAGCGGATGTGGAGGGAGTGCGCTTTACCGTGGCCGACACGGGGACAGGCATGACGCCGGCAGTGCGGGCACGGATTTTTGAGGCGTTTTTTACCACCAAGGATGCGACCGGGACAGGACTGGGACTCTGGGTGAGCCATGAGATTGTGCTGAAGCACCAGGGTCTTATGAGGGTCAGGAGCCGGACTGCGGAAGATGGCGGCTCCTCCGGGACGGTTTTTCAGCTTTTCTTTCCTGATTTGCCGGAATCGGTGGTGCACTCGGGCAAGCACGCCGCTGTGACAGCTTGAGAGGGAAATCCTGCTTCCCCCAACCCTTCATTACCTTAGACAGAACTTTTTGCGGGCGACGGTGTTTGAAACTGCGACGGCTCTTTCACAATGTTCGTCTTAAGAGATGAACGGAGCCTTCCGTTTGGGAAGGAAGTCGTCAGGAGTCAACAGGATGATTGGCCCAAGCATGAAGCGAATTTCTGGAGTATTTTTTGCCTTAACGGCTACAGCCGTTTTATCGAGTTCGTTTGTCCTGGCGCAGGGCAATTCCGCGGCCCGCACCGACGGCCAGATTGAAATGGACGTTGTGCATGCATTGGATGGCGTCCCGCAGTTGAAAAATGATCTGATTACCGCGGCAACGGTCCAGGGCGAGGTTACGCTGGCTGGAACCGTCTCGAATCAATCGTCTATTCAGCTGGCCGAGTCCACGGTGCGAGGCGTACCTGGAGTCACCGGCGTTCACAACAATCTGAAGGTTGGGAATCCGAACGACGATCCGAATGCGCAGGATGCAGCCGATGCACCGGGAGACTCTGACCCTGGACCGGCCGCGCAGACAGCGCAGAATCAACCGTATACGCAGGTGCAGGCAGGGCAGAACAACCAGAACCAAAGTGGTCCGGATCAGGGCCAGTACAACAATCAGGCTCCGCCGCCTACGCAGACAGCGCAGAATCAGGCACCAGACTGGGGCCCGGCAGGACCGCCGCCGGATTACAACGAGAATGGTCAGCAGCAGGGTCAATACAGCCAACAGCAAGGGCAGTACAACCAGCAGGGGCCGGATGATCAGCAGCCGCAAAATGGGCAGTACAGTCAGGTTCCAGCCCAGCAGAACGGTCAGAATCAGACACCGGACTGGGGCCCGGCAGGACCGCCGCCAGATTACAACCAGAATGGTCAGCAGCGGGGTCAGTACAGCCAGCAGCAACCAGCATATGGTCAGCAGCCCTATCGCCCTCAATACGGAGCGGCCGGGCCGCGATACAACGCTGCGCGCGGACCGGTGACGGTTCCGGCCGGAACGGTGCTGCAGGTGCGCACGGCAGGGCCGGTGGACAGCAAGCATGCCACGGAAGGCACGCCGCTTACATTCACGGTGATTTCCGACGTATCGTCGGATGGCTATCTTGCGATACCGCGTGGCGCGACCGTACACGGAGTAATCGCCTACGTGCAAGAGGCTGGACAGCTAACGGGAGCACCGAAGATGGGGCTTCAGCTGACGTCTCTTGATTTGGGCGGCCGGAATTATCCGCTAACGTCGAATTTGTTCCGGGTGCGTGGTCCAAGCAAAACAGGGCGCACGGTGGGCAATACCATTGGCGGAGCGCTGCTGGGAGCCATTATTGGCGGTGCCGCTGGTGGCGGCGGTGGAGCTGCGATTGGAGCGGTGGCAGGCGGCGGCGCAGGTACCGCACTGTCGGCAGCTTCCAGAGGTCCGGGGGCATGGATTCCTGCCGAGGCGTTGGTTTCCTTCCGCCTGACGCAGCCCGTGACTGTATATCCGGTTAGCGAACAAGAAGCAGCCCGGCTGGCGCAGGGACTTTATCCGGGAGGTCCGACGCTGTATCGCCGCGGCGGTGGGTATGGATATCCGCCCCGGCGCAGATACTATGCGCCGTACTACGGTTACGGCTACGGCCCCGGCTACTATGGCCCGGTGTACTATCGCCCGTACTTCATGGCCGGCGGTGTGTACTACTGGCGGTAGGCCGGCGCAGCAAAATCCATTCCCGAATTGCGCATGAAGGGCGTCCAGACGATGGACGCCCCTAGTGTTTTTTCGGCAACGCTTGCGCGCATAGGGAGTTGCGGACGGAATGCGGACGGTAAGGCATTGAGGCAGAGCCCTTTCGGCTATAATGTGGGTGAATCGCGTCCAGCGAGAAATGAGTATGCGCGGAGGCTGTCTGTCGTACTTGGGCAGGTGGAAAAAGAACGAGAAAGTCTCCCCTTTTCATCCAGCGCGTAGAGAGTAGAAGGCTCAAATCCATCCATGATTCGTTTTTTGCAGCAGGAAAACAATCGCCTTGTGAAGGCGCTTTTCGTCGTCATTATTGCCGCGGCGTCCATTTCGATGGTCGTTTACCTGATTCCGGGCCTGATGGGCCTTGGCGCAGCCGGTTCCGATACCTATGCCGTTGTGTATCCGCACTGGTATAGCCGGTTTCTTTCCTCGGGCGACGAGATCAGCCTGCAGAAGGTGCAACAGGCTACGACGCTTCGTATTCAGCAGCAGTATCCGCAGTACGCCGGCAATCCGATGATCGAGCAGATCATTGAGCCGCAGGTAGGGCAGCAGATGGTGCAGCAGAAAATTCTGCTGATCGAGGCGCAAAAGCTTGGTATCGAGGTTACGGACGAGGATGTGCGTCGCCTGCTGCATACCGGCGGCTATGCGGAAGTGCTCTATCCGAATGGAAAGTTCATTGGCGACGATGCCTATCGCAATCTGATCGCGCAGCGCATGCAGATGACAGTGGCGGACTTCGAGTCGCAACTGAAGGATCAAATTGCGGTCGACCGGTTGCGCGATCTGGTTTCGGCCGGAACAAGCGTGAGTGAGAAGGAAGTAAGTGACGCGTACATCAAGTCGAACACGAAGATCAAGTTCGACTATGCTGTAATCTCTTCGGACGATGTTCGCAAGTCGATCAATCCGACGGATGCGGAGTTGCAGGACTTCTTCAAGAAAAATGCGGCGCGCTATGCGACGGCCGTTCCGGAGCAGCGCAGCATTACTTACTTCGCGTTTACTGCAGACCAGGTTCCGGGTGGAGCTCCGCAGGTTTCACAGCAGGAGATTGAGGCGTACTACAACGCGCACAAGTCCGAGTACCAGGTTCCGGAGCAGGCGCGGTCACGGCACATTCTGATCAGCGTGAAGGACGGCGCGGATGCGAAGACCGACGCGGCGGCGAAGGCCAAGGCGGAGGAAGTGCTGAAGCAGCTTGAAGCGGGCGGAAGCTGGAAGGACCTGGCGAAGAAGTATTCCGATGACCCCGGCAGCAAGGATACGGGCGGCGAGCTTGGCTTTGCGCAGCGTGGCCGCATGGTTCCGGCTTTTGACGCAGCCATTTTTTCGCAGAAGATTGGCGACATCAAGATTGTGAAGTCGCAGTTTGGCTACCACGTGGTGCAGGTGGAAGAGCGCCAGGCGGCGCACACTCAGCCGCTGAACGAAGTGTTGCCTACAATTCAGGCGACGCTGATTCGCGACAAGTCTGCCGAAGCGCAAAAGAACTATGCGCAAACGCTGACGTCCGAAGCGAACAAGAATGGGATGCAAAAGACGGCGGAAGCACATCATCTGCAGCTTGTGACAACGCCGCCGGTGGGGCAGCAGGGAGTGATTTCGGCATTGCCCGACAGCACAGGCGTTTTGTCAAAAGCGTTTGCTGCGAAGGTAGGCGGGCCGGCGGAATCGGCACAGACCGGTGAAGGCTATGCAATCTTCGAGGTCGCGAGCATCGAGAAGGCGCATGCGCCTACGTTCGCGGAATGGAAGAGCCACATCCTCGAGGACTACCGCAATGAGAAGCTGCCAGCCTTGCTGGCTCAGAAGACGGCGGCGATGGCCAATGAAGCAAAGAACCTGAACGATCTGGCCAAGGCCGCAAAGGACGCCGGCGCGACTGTCAAGACCAGCGACCTGGTTTCGCCGACGGGACAGGTGCCGGATTTCGGCGCTGTGGGTCAGGTGGCTCCGGAGATCTTCCAGATGTCTCCTGGGAACATCAGCGGACCGATCAATGCAGGCCGCACCGGAGTTGTGGTGAAGCTGCTGGACAAGCAACAGCCGACGGCAGAAGAGGTGAAGCAAAATCTTGACCAGACACGCGATCAGCTCTTGAATCAGCGCCGTGGAGAGGCCTTCAGCATCTTTGCCGACAAGGTGATTCATGAGTATCAGTCGAAAGGATTGGTACGAGTGAATCCGAAAGCGGCGAAGTCGCCGCTTGGCGGGCAGTAAAGGAAACTCTTTTGTAATGAAGTGAGGGCCCGTATTTCGAGAGAAATACGGGCCTTTTCATCTACAATTCGCTCAACCGGCTTTCGCCATTCTTCCACGCTTTAAGACTCGTCCCATAAGGCCTCCTCAATGGACTTCAAGCGGTCATCCGGAGTTTTGTTGCACGTCAGTTCGTTGCCTTCCCTTGGGGGGATAGGTGATCTGGGGCCTGCGGCGTTCGAGTTTCTCGATTTTCTGGTGGAGTCGCGCCAGCATGTGTGGCAGGTATTGCCACTTTGCCCGACGGGCTATGGGAATTCGCCGTATGCGGGCACGTCTGCGTTTGCCGGCAATCCATTGCTGATCAGTCTGGAATTCCTGTCGGAGTGGGGATGGATTGAGGAGAATCGGCTGGCGCATTTGCCGGGCCGGAGCGGCAATGTGGACTTTGCCGAGGTGGAGAAGGAGAAGCTACCGCTGCTTTATGAAGCGGCTGGAAATTTTCTGGATCGCGGGCCGCATGAGCCGCACATGCACGGCCAGTGGCGGCTCTTTGAGGAATTTTGCGAAGCGGAAGCCGATTGGCTGGCAGACTATGCACTCTATGCGGAGTTGCGCCGACAGTACGAGACGGGGAATTGGCTGGAATGGCCTGAGCCGCTGTGCGTGCGCAATCCGAAGGCGCTGGCGATGATTACGGCGCGGTTTGGGCGCTCACTGCAGAAAGAGAAGGTGCTGCAGTTTGCCTTTGCAGTTCAGTGGCGGCATTTGAAGGACGAGGCGAACAAGCGGGGCATCCGCATTTTGGGCGACATTGCGATTTTTGTAGCGATGGACTCAGCCGACGTGTGGGTGCGGCCGGGAATCTTTGAGCTGGGTGAGGATCTTCGTCCATTGCGTGTGGCCGGCGTTCCACCGGATTATTTTTCGGCAACGGGACAGCGGTGGGGAAACCCGCTCTATCGATGGGAAGTGCTGGCGATGCGCGACTACGACTGGTGGGTAGACCGCATACGTCGCGCGATGAGTTTGTACGACATTTTGCGGCTGGATCACTTCCGTGGGTTTGAGGCGTATTGGGCGATTCCGGCAAGCGAAGAGACAGCGGTGAATGGAACGTGGATGCCGGGGCCGGGCGCGGCGTTGTTCAGGTCATTGGAAAATGCGCTGGGGAAGCTGCCGATTGTGGTGGAGGATCTGGGGCTGATTACGCCGGAAGTGGATGCGCTGCGGGCGGAGTTGGGGCTGCCCGGCATGAAGGTGTTGCAGTTTGGATTTGATGGGCCGGGTGCGCGCATTCATTTGCCGCACCAGTTTACGCCGCAGACAGTCTCCTATACAGGCACGCACGACAACGATACGGTGATGGGCTGGTGGCGCACGGCGAGCGAGATGCAGCGTGGCGCGGCGGAAGTTTATCTGGGACCAACGAATGGAAGACCGGCCTGGCCGTTCATCCGGACGAACTGCAACAGTGTGGCGCAGATTGCGATTGCTCCGATACAGGATGTGCTTGAACTTGGCTCAGAGGCGCGCATGAATACGCCCGCGGTGGCAACAGGCAACTGGAGCTGGCGTGTTCCGGAGAAGGTGTGGACGCAGGACCTGGCGGATGAACTTGCAGCTCTAGTGGAATTGTCGGATAGAGGGAATGATCCGCTGGAAGGTCTGGCCGCACCTGCACCTAAAAGCTGAAGCGCACTGGCAGAGGCTTGCTCAGGCGCAAACTTGCTATTCTTGCTCAAGATGCAAAACGCCGCAATTCAAACCCACTCCCTGACCCGGCGCTTTGGCGAGCTGACGGCCGTTGACGATGTGAGCTTCACGGTTGCTCCCGGGCAGTTCTTTGGATTCCTTGGCCCCAACGGAGCGGGCAAATCGACAACCATCAAGATGCTGACGGGACTGCTTGAGCCGACATCGGGCAGCATTGAGATTCTTGGGCAAACGTTCCGAGCTTCGTCGCTTGAGGTGAAGCGGCAGATTGGCGTGGTGCCTGAAGGTATGGCGCTGCTGGGCCGGCTGACTGCGGCGGAGTATCTGCGCTTTGTGGGGCGCATGTATGGGCTGGACCGGGAAACGGTGAACCGGCGTACGGAAGAGCTGCTGGAGTTTATGCAACTGGCCAACGAGCGCAAGAAACTGGTTACGGATTTCTCACATGGCATGCAGAAGAAGCTGGCGCTGGCGGCGGCGGTGATTCATGGGCCGAAGATTCTGTTTCTGGACGAACCATTTGAAGGCGTGGATGCGATTGCCGCGGGTATGCTGAAGGCGATGCTTCAGGGCATGATTCAGCGCGGAGCGACAGTATTTTTGACGACGCATGTGCTGGAGATTGTGGAACGGCTGTGCAGCCACGTGGCGATCATCAGCAAAGGCCGGCTGGTGGCCAACGGATCGCTTGAAGATCTGCGCGCGGGTGTGGCGAGCACGCTGCCCGGCGAAGAGAGCAGCCGCAAGCTGACACTGGAAGAGATTTTCCTGTCGATTGTGGGCGCGGGCGCCGAAGAGCCGGCGCAGGAATTGTCATGGCTGACCTGAGCGCCTTGAATTCGGCGGGAACAGAACCCGCGGGCGGTGGTTTGCTTGGGGCGCGCACGCGGGCCCAATGCGCGTCACTGCTGCGCATGCGCTGGCAGATGCAGAGCCACGCATTCCGCACGACACAGGGCGCGATGGAGTTCGGCGCGCGGCTGGTCTCCTACCTGGTATACGGCGCGATGGGGTTGGGACTTGGTGTGGGTGCGGGCGCTGTGGCGTATCAACTTGCCGCGGGTAATATGTGGCAGTTTCTGCCCATCGAGTTCTGGGTGGTGTTCTTCATCTGGCAGATGATTCCGGTGGCGCTGGCGGCGTTTCAGGAACAGTTCGACCTGAGTTTCGTGCTGCGTTTTCCGGTGAGCTTCAGCGCCTTCTATGCGCTCTATCTGGTCTTCAGCCTTTCTGATATTTCGACCATTGTGGGCGGCTTGTGCAGCCTGGGCATTTTGACGGGCATTGCGATTGTGCGGCCGGATCTGGCGCTGTGGGTTGTGGCCGCGCTGGTGGCATTTGGGCTTTTCAATCTGCTGCTGGTGCGCCTGATTCTGGCCTGGGTGGACCGCTGGCTGGCGCAACGGCGCACGCGCGAGATTGCGAGCGTCGTGTTCCTTTTGCTGCTGCTGAGCCTGCAATTGTTCAATCCAGCGTTGTATGAACACGGCCGCGGCGGTCCTCGTCGCATGTACTGGGTGATGCACCATGTGCAGCCTTATGCGGAGACCTTGATAACAGCGCAGCAGTGGCTGCCGCCGGGACTGGCGGCGCGCGCGATTGGCACGGCCGCGAAGGACCAGCCGGTTAAGGCGCTGGAGTCGCTGAGCGTTTTCGGGTTGTATCTGCTTGCGGTGGGCGGTTTACTGGGCGTGCGTATTCGCGCGGATTATCGCGGCGAGGAGCTGAGTGAGGCTCCGTCAAGAAAAGAGAAGACGGTTGAGAAACAAGGCTGGTTACTGAATGGATCCGGGCCGATTGCCGCCGTGCTTGAGAAGGAGTTACGAACCATATTGCGGTCAATGCCGCTGCTCTACGCCATTGGCGCGCCTCTCTTCATGGTATTGATTTTTGGATCGATGCTTCGGAATGGCGGATCAACGCCGAGCGGCCATATCTTTGTGCTGGCGCTGCCCATGTGTGTGGGATATGCGCTGCTGGGGTCGTCACAACTGGTGTACAACAACCTGGGAACGGAAGGATATGGCATTCAATTGCTGTTTCTTTCTCCCACGCCGGTGCGCCGCGTGATGCTGGCGAAGAACCTTTTTCACGGCGTGCTGTTTCTGCTAGTGGCAGTGTTTGCGGGCGTTCTGGCGATTCTGAGGTTGGGATGGCCGGATGGGACGATGCTGTTGGCGACGGCAGCGTGGATTCTGTTTGCGCTGCCGGCGAACCTGGCGGTGGGGAATGTGCTTTCGATCATCATGCCGCACCGCACGAATCTAAGCCGGCTGAAGAAGCAGCGCGTCTCGGCGTCCAGCGCTTTGCTGAGCCTGTTTGTGCAGCTCATTTTGCTGGGCGTGGGTGGAACAGTTTTTGGAATCGCGATCTATTTACACAAGATGTGGATTGCTGTGCCCGTATTTACCGTGCTTGCATTCGGCGCCATCGTGGTGTGGATGCGCATCCTGCACAACAGCGATGCGATGGCCAACAGTAGGCGTGACAAGCTGATTTCGGTACTTGCCCGCGCCGAATAAGCATTGAATGCAGCAGACGGCGCTTGCGTGACCTGAGAGTCGTGAGGGCGTGCGCCTGCATTGACCTCGAACGGGCCATTGCTTCGACAGGTAACGCAGAATTTGAGGGAGAAGAAGGGAAGTTCCGCGCCGCTCATGCGGGGCGCGGAACGAAAGCAATTAGAACGGTATGTCGTCGTCGGAGATTTCGGCCGATTGCGCGTACTCGTCTGCGCCGCCGGAGGGGCGCTGGTCGAAATTGGACGAGCTGCTGCCACCGCGGCTGTAACCGCCGCCGCCGGAGCCTTCATCGCGGCCTGAAAGTAACGACAGATCGTTGATGATGATCTCGGTGCGGTAGCGCTTGGCGCCGGTTTCTTTGTCATCCCAGCTGCGCGTCTGGATTTTGCCCTCGATGTAGAGCTTGTGGCCTTTTTTGACGTAGTCGCGGATTATTTCAGCGACTTTGCCGAAGGCGACGAGGTTGTGCCACTCGGAACGGTCCTGCCAGTTGCCCTGGGCGTCTTTCTGGCGGTCCGAGGTGGCCAGTGAGAAGGTGGCTACCATGGTGCCGCTGGGAGTGGAGCGAATTTCCGGATCCTTTCCGACGTTGCCGAGCAGGAT
>JAGWSG010000036.1 GCA_028876335.1 Acidobacteriota bacterium | reverse complement strand
GATGGCAATCCCATCATCGCCCAGGGGGATTACACAATCAGCATAGGTGGCGGCCAGCCGGAGACGGGCGCACCGGGTGTAATCAGCCACTTTCAAATTGTCGGTCAATATGCTCTGCCGGAATAGAGCCCGTATAAGGAATTGATCCAGGTTGAGAAACGGGCAAATCAGGGAGCGCGTTCACAAAAGCGCTCCCTTTTTGGCGCACAGAAACTTCGACTGCCACGTGACGTTCTACCGAACCTTCTACAGTGGTGGAATCTGCACATCTGTTCGCCAGCTTGTAAATTCAGACTGTGCTCGAAATTTCTTGAACAGAGTCGACTTTCACAGGGAGTCGAAGAAGCTAACCGGAATGCATTCAATTTCAATGGCTCCGCTCCCATGAGCCGATTTCGCACATTCTCTGCGAATGGTTACTGGCGGAGATTATCGGGCATCTGTGCTGCATTAGAGCGCTGTAAATCACCGCTTCCTAACCTGAGATAAGGCCCGTTCGGTAACGACCTTGACGGGGTGGCGATGTCTCTATGTTGCGTCGAGGTATTCAATTACGGACCAACTATGACCACAACATTTCCGCGGACAGGCTAAGTTTATTCCACTTCGTGCTCAGCTGATCAAAGACTCAGGTAGAGATCCATCGGGGCTACTATCTGTGACCCAAATCACATCCGGGACTACCTGCGTAGGTGGATCATCCTTACTTGTAAGCAAGGTGATGGCCAAAACTCTGCAATTGCGCACCAGTCAGCCGAGGCGCGATTTTGGAATCCAGAACTGATGGAGTTTGGCGAATGTCTTTTGGAGCCATATGGCAATTAGTGTGCAAGGCATCTCCGATACAGAGATCGTGGAAGAGCGCTGCGGATTTTTGCTCTGGATTAGCGGTCTTTGGATAATGCCCTTGCTTGCCCTTGCCCTTTGGATTCTGCCTGCGTCGATGCCTGTACGCGGTTCCTCTATTGCAGCTTCCTTGCTTTTGGCTCCTCTCCCTGCGTTTGTCCTAAAGCACCGTCAACGCCGTGCACTAAATGAATACGCCGTAGCTACGCGAGGAACAGTAGACCAACTCAAGCTACAACTGGACACTGTGCGATATCGCACCGCTCGTTTACGCGAGGAATTGCAGGCAGCTGACAAGCAAGCACGTCTCTCACATCAGCTCACACTCCTTGGTCAGTTCACTGCAGGATTCATGCACGAATTCAATAATCCGCTTGCCATTGTGGTGGGCCGACTTGAGGTTCTGCTAGAGGAACGCAAGGATGATCCGGAGCTGCACGCTGACCTTGAGCAGATGTTGAAAGAGACCCGCTACATGGGACAGATTGCGGGTACGCTTCTGCAGGCACTACGGCGAGAGCGCGGCGGCACGGTATATGACGCATGCGTGCTGCAAAGCACGCTGGAAGAGGCTGTAACGGCAATCAGGATCAAAGCTGAGACAAATGGGATCCGAGTTTGTACCGACTTTCAAGAAGTGCCGCGTGTGGATTTGCCGGAGCACGTGATTCTTGAAGTCGTGCGCGGCCTATGTACCAACGCGATAGAGGCACTGAAGGGAAGGGATGGCGCGACCATCTGGGTGCGCATGGATCCCTATCGAACGGCCGGTAATCAGGTGATCGTGCGCGTTGAAGATAACGGCCCTGGTGTGCCGGAAGAGATACAGGGTCACTTGTTCGAGCCATTTGTCTCACACAACAGCGGACGCGAGCGGCTCGGGCTGGGCCTTTTTCTGGCGGCCAGTCTGCTGGACATGTATGACGGCCGGATTCGATATGAAAAACGGAATGAAGGAGGCGCATGTTTTGTGATTGAGCTGCCTCCTGCGCGATTTACCAAAGGACAGCCATACCACTGGTTTGTGGGAGCAACAGAATGAGCCGCATTCTGGTAGTGGACGATGAGCCCGCCATGGGCGAAAACATACAGCGCATGGTGCGCCTGCCGGGCGTATCCGTCAGTGCTTTCACTGATCCAATCAAGGGCTTGGCTGAGGCGCAGGCGCATCCCCCCGATCTAATCTTCCTTGACATTCGCATGCCAGGCCTTGCGGGCGACGAATTTTTTGCGCGCATCCATGCAAGTCACCCGGCGATTCCGATTGTCTTTCTAACGGCGTATGGCTCTGTGGAAGGCGCAGTAGCGGCCATGCGCAACGGGGCGTTTGATTATCTGCAAAAGCCTTTCAAGCGCGATGACTTGTTGCTTGTTGTGAAGCGAGCGCTGTCCCACTCGAGTCTGGAACGTGAAGTAACAAAGCTTAAGGGAAGGCTCGAAGAGCTAGGCGAGTCTGACGGCACACAGACGCACAGCCCAGCAATGATGGAGCAACTGGAAAAGTGCAGACGAGCCGCCACCACCGATGCAACCGTGATGATTCTTGGCGAAAGCGGCACGGGCAAGGAAGTGACAGCGCGGTTGATTCACAACTTGAGCCACCGCAAGGACGGACCGTTCGTACCGGTTGAATGCAGTGCCATGCCTGGCTCTCTGATTGAGAGCGAGTTGTTTGGTTATGAGAAGGGCGCATTTACTGGAGCCGAGCGCATGAAAAAGGGGCTCATAGAGTCCTCTGATGGTGGAACGCTCTTTCTGGACGAAATCGGCGACCTTGGCGTGGAACTGCAGACCAGGCTATTCCGGTTTGCAGAAGAACGCGCACTTCGCCGGCTCGGAGGCTTGACGCAGGTGCCTGTGGATTGCCGCATCCTATGCGCAACCAACCAGGACCTGCGCGCCAAAATCAAGGCTGGGTCATTTCGCGAAGAGCTGTTCTACAGACTGAGCGTTGTGACAGTGACTCTACCGCCACTGCGCGAACGCGTGGAGGACATTCCATTCCTCGCACGTTTCTTCCTTGAGCGGTTTTCCAGGAGATATGGCAAAAGCATCGCTGGTTCGCCGGAGTTTTATGAGGCACTTTTGCAAAAGCGCTGGTCCGGCAATGTGCGTGAACTCAAGAATGTGATGGAGCGCGTGGTCGCGCTGCATTCGGGTGGAGTTCTGAACCGCGAAGACCTGGCCGAAGATTCGCCCGTCAAGCAGGGTGCGGGAGATCTCGCCAGGCTCCCATGGAAGGATGCGCGGGAACGCTATCTTGCCAGCTTCGAGCTGGCATACGCGCAGGAAGTACTGGAACGTTGTTGTGGAAATGTGAGTGCTGCTGCGCGTGAGGCTGAGGTAGATCGCAAGACGTTTTATCAACTGCTGAAGCGCGACCGGGATCAGGAAAGTGGGGAATCAAGTCCCCATCCAACTTTGACGGTTGGGGAGTAGGTTCCCCAGCAACGGTGATTGTACATGCGTAAGTTATTGAGGGAATTGAGAAATATGTTTGGTTCGTTAAATGCTTATTCAATTGCGGGAGTGCTAGACATGAAACTCTGGACGTACGCGACAAAACTCACATTACTTCTCGCCGCCATCACTTTGTTTCTTCCGCAACCGGCCAAGGCTATACCTGCTTTTGCCCGCAAGTACGGAGTAAAGTGCTACACCTGCCACACAATTCCACCAGCTCTTAACAAGAACGGATACATGTTCAAGCGGCTCGGCTATCGCATGCCGCCTGACAATATGGATGGGACAAAGCCCGCCCCAAAGGTTGTGGCCTTGGACAAGGACATTCGCTTCAGCCTGATCAATTCCTTCGCGCTATTGATGCAGGCCAGCGCAACCGAAGACAACAATGTTGCTGAAACTGGCGACACTCCACCCACAACGAGCACGACTTCTTCAAGCTTCAACATCGATGAAGCAGCGCTTTTTGTTGCAGGCCCCGTGCCGGATTCCGGTTTCTCCTATTTCGGCCACTACGAGCTTTACCAGGATGGTGGTAGCGGCCTTGAACAAGGCTTTGGTGTGTGGACAGGAGGCCGCGCTAATTCGAGCTTCTTTATCAAAGGCGGTCAGATTCACTTGCAGGAAGGAGAGGGAACAAGAGCTGCAATGTTCTACAACCTTTTCTCAGATCCCGCACCCACACTGACGAATACCGACCCGAATAACGTCACACTTGATCAAGCGCCTGTTGGCGTGGATGTGGGCTATACCTGGGCGTCACC
Source organism: Acidobacteriota bacterium (assembly GCA_028876335.1). Classification (GTDB taxonomy): domain Bacteria; phylum Acidobacteriota; class Terriglobia; order Terriglobales; family Acidobacteriaceae; genus Telmatobacter. Next base: position 6,693 of record JAGWSG010000036.1, on the reverse strand, counting down.
CTACTATGGAAAGGTATTCGCCGTTTCAGCCAAAGTGACCAATGGCCTGGCATCCGATGGAAGCACGATTCTGCAAAGTTCGACGAAGAACTCAAAAGATGTATGGTTGGATGCTGACTACTGGTTCGGTCCTGACGGTGGTGTAACTGCAATCTACTATCGCGGTTCGAAAGATCAGGATCAAACCGATCCCGAAGGCAACAACTTTACCTACAGACCGAATTTTTATCGAGCGGGAGTTTTCGGCAACTATCTCTTCAACGACAAGCTCGACATCCTGGGTGGTTACATCCACAGTAGGGACGATTGGCGCTGGGACCAAACCTCGCCCATGTCGAACTACTCGGCGGACAACTACCGCGCAGAAGCCGACTACTACATCAAAACCGGAACCGTAGTCATGGCAAGAATTGACCGAGGAACAGCATCCATCGCTCCAAATCCAACGGTACACACACGGGCATGGGGCATCGGCTTTGAACACGCACTTACGGAGCGCGGCAATGTAGTGGCGCGCGCTGCCTACAACCAGGAGCACGACGCCGATCCGGTGGCAGTTCTGGGCTCCACAGACAAACTCTTCCGCTTAGATTTTCGATTCATGTGGTAAGGAGAGCTGCAATGCAGACCATCATTCGCACCATCGCAATCGCACTTCTTGCTTCGCCAATTGCACTCGTGGCGCAGTCCGGCAACGTCAACCTTCCCCAGGACAAGGGGCCCAAACAGATCGATGTGTCATCCTATCCCGCGCCTATGCAGAAGGCCTACAAGACCTTTGAAACCAAGTGCTCGAAATGCCATACCATCGCGCGCCCAATCAATACAACCATGACAAAGGACGAGTGGGAGCGCTACGTGAAACGCATGATGCACAAGCCGAACTCGGGCATCAGCAACAGCCAGGGCAAGGAGATATTTGACTTCCTGGCCTACGACCAGGCGACACGTAAGGACAAGAATCCCTCGAAGTTTTACAAATCTCTATCCGATGAAGAGATCGAAAAACTGAGAGCGCAGCAGCAATAACCGCAAGCCAGAAATTGAATTTGAGGCGCCACCTCAACCTGCCGGCGGGTACAAGTCGGCCCGCCGGTTCCTTTTCCGGGTGGTATGAATTCAACGATTGAAGTGACTCGAACGTTAGGAAGAGTTGAACAGATGAGCTACACCGTAACCATTCCGGATCGCGAGTACTTCGACAAGAACATTCCTTGCCAGAGCGCCTGCCCCATTCACACCGAGTGCGGGCGCTACGTTCAGGCGATTGGAATCTCGCAGGACGAAGAAGCCTACCTGCTTGCGCGGGCGCCTAATCCGTTTGCGTATGTGCTGGGCCGCATCTGCGCTCATCCCTGCGAAGACAATTGCAGACGCGGCAAGATTGATGAACCCATCGCCATCTGCGCGTTGAAGCGTTATGCAACCGAGCGGCACAACCTCGGTATGGGACACGATCCAGCGCGGAAGGCCTTGCCTCCCGCTCCCAAACGCAATAAGCGTATCGCCGTGATTGGCGCAGGCGTATGCGGGCTGACATGCGCGCACGATCTGGCGCTACTGGGCTACGATGTCGAAGTTTTTGAATCTGCTCCAGTACCAGGCGGCATGCTTTATCTCGGAATTCCGCAGTTCCGCCTTCCACGCGAAATCATCAAGATGGAGGTCGACAACATTCTTGCAATGGGTGTCAAGCTCCACACGCGCGTCACTGTGGGGCGAGACATCTCGTTTGCTCAGCTCCGCGCAAAATTTGATTCCGTGCTGCTTGCCACTGGTTTGAACAAGGGTCGCGAACTCAACATTCCCGGCGCTCACCTGTCCGGTGTGTACAACGGTATCGATTTTCTCATCAACGTAAATCTCGGCTTTGAAATTGAACTTGGAAAGCGAGTTGTTGTGGTCGGCGGCGGCAACGTGGCCATCGACGTTGCACGCGCTGCTGTGCGACTTGTGCATGAAGGCGCCGAGTTTGGCACACCTGAAGAAGACAAGAGCATGCAGCCTGCCTTCGACGCAGCCCGTATGGCCATGCGCTCTGGAGCCGAAGAAGTGCACATGGTCAGCCTCGAGTCTCGCGTGCAAATGCCGGCGTGGAAAGGTGAGGTGGAAGAAGCCGAACATGAGGGGATTTTTGTCGACAACAGTTGGGGGCCGATGGAAATTGTCGGCAACGACGGCGTCGTCACGGGTCTGAAGGTTCGCAAATGCCTGAGCGTCTTTGACGAGAACGGCCGCTTTAATCCAGCGTTCAGCGATGAAGAAAAAATCATTCCATGCGAAAGTGTCATCTTGGCAATCGGCCAACAGGCTGATCTTTCTTATCTTGACCAGAAAGACGGCGTCCAGGTCACTCCGCGCGGAATTCTGAAAATCAACGAGGATCTAAGCACATCTGCTCCGGGTGTGTTTGCGGGCGGAGATGTGGCCTTCGGCCCCCGCATCCTGGTGGAGGCTGTTGCGAACGGCCATCGCGCGGCGCGCTCCATTCACTTGTATCTGAGCGGCAAAACCGAAAAGACCGTCAAGAGCCGTTTTCGCATTTGGCCGAACTGGAAGATGCCCCAGGGATTTCTCACAACGCCGCGGCAAAAGATGCCGGTCCTGGCAGCAAATCGTCGCGTCGGCATTGCTGAAGTTGAACTGGGCTTCGATGAGGAACAGGGACGCGCCGAAGGCCGTCGCTGCCTGAAATGCCAGGTCAACACAATCTTCGATGGATCGAAGTGCATCCTGTGCGCGGGCTGCGTGGATATTTGCCCCGAGCATTGCCTGCGGCTTGTCGATCTTGTCCAGGTTTCAGGAAACGAGCATTACGACGCACTCATTCAAAACCGCTACGGCGTGCCGGCTTCAGAACTCAAGGCCGGCCAGGCCGGCGCCATCATCAAGAACGAGGAGAAGTGTATCCGATGCGGTCTATGTGCAGACCGTTGTCCGACAGGTGCAATCACGATGGAGTCTTTGGAACGACAGGAACGCGAAGTATTCGAGTAGGGGGATAGTTGGAATGAATCGTCGCAAATTTCTCAGTTGGGGAACTGCCGGAATGGTTGCATTGTGCTCGGGTGTAGTTGTCAGCCTTGGCGCAGTGATTCGTTTCCTCGTTCCCGATGTTTTTTATGAGCCGCCGCAGTCGTTCAAGATCGGTAACCCAGCCGACTTTCCTTATGGGCCTCCGACGTTTTTGGCCGACGAAAAAATTTATGTCTTCCGCGAACGCGACAAGGGGTTTTCGGTTGCCAGTGCGGTGTGCACGCATCTCGGTTGTACGGTGAAGTTCTTTACAAGCGATAACCGCTTTCACTGTCCGTGTCACGGAAGCGTTTTCAACGAAAACGGAAGCGTGGAACACGGACCCGCTCCACGGGCACTAAATTGGTTTGAGGTTACGGAGACACGCGATGGGCAACTCCGCGTCGACAAAAACAAAACTGTTCCGCCCAACTATCGGCTCATGGTGTAGCGATGAATTTGATCCGCGAAATCTGGCAATCAATCGTGCGGCGCGACCCGCTCTCCACGGATAAGGGAAAGTCGGAGCTTGTCTTCCACAACGTGTGGCTGCACATCCATCCGGCTAAGGTGAAGAAGGAGAACATGCGCTTCAAGCACACGTTCTACCTGGGCTTCATCACCTTCTTTCTTTTTCTTATCCTCGTTACAACCGGAATAGCACTGATGTTCTATTACCGGCCGTACCCACCCCAGTCTTATCAGGACATGAAGGATCTGCAGTTCGTCGTATTTCTCGGCCCATTCCTTCGCTCTATGCATCGCTGGGCCGCGCACGGTATGGTGATCTGCGTCTTCCTTCACATGTGCCGGGTGTTTTATACGGGCTCTTATAAGAAGCCGAGGCAGTTCAACTGGGTGGTTGGCATAATGCTACTTCTGCTCACGCTTGGACTCTCCTTCACAGGCTATCTGCTGCCATGGGATCAGCTGGCCTACTGGGCAATCACGGTCGGTACCAATATTGGCAGCTACGCTCCAATTGTTGGCGGCAAATTGCGTGAACTGCTGTTGGGTGGCCACACGGTTGGTGAAGCTGCACTGATTCGCTTCTATGTGCTGCACGTCGCAATTCTTCCCAGCCTGGTCATACTCCTAACGATTGTGCACTTCTGGCGCGTACGGAAAGATGGCGGCCTCTCAAAGCCTGTCTGGAAATTGAAGCCGCGTGCTCCCGAACAACTCGTCACCATTGGCGCAACTCCTCAGGTTGCTCCCATGCAAACAATACCGGCGTCGAAAGACAAAACCTACGGCTTGATGGAAGTGGTCACCGGTAAGCCAAACTTCGAAATCATTACGCCCGAAGAAGAAGAAGACGCTGTCTTCTCCTATCCATATGCGTTCTTCCGCGAGGCCATCACCCTGATGGTAACCGTAACAAGCGTGATGGCAATCTCGTTGTTCTTCCACGCGCCGCTTGAGGAAATGGCCAATCCGGCGAAGACGCCGAATCCGGCCAAAGCTCCCTGGTACTTTCTTGGATTGCAGGAACTGGTAAGTCACTCTGCCTTATTGGGTGGTGTTGTTGCACCCGCACTTATGGTGATTGCCCTGCTTGCAATTCCCTACTTTGATCGAAACCCGAGCCGGCGTCCTTCTGACCGGAAATGGGCCATTGGATTATTTACTGCATTCGTCGTTGTCAATCTGGTCCTGATCATCATAGGAACTTTCTTCCGAGGACCTGGATGGGCATTCGTTCCACCGTGGGTGCATGTCGTAGCGGGGCCAGAATAATGGGAAAGAGACTTCCACAAATATTCTTCGTACTGAGCACTCTTTCGCTGGTGCTTCTGATTGCGGCAATCTGGCAGGCGACCAGGCCATCCTGGAAGACTTACCAGCGCCACTACTTCCAGCTCGAAGCAGTGGGCGAGCCGAATGCAGTAACCAAAGCAGCAGTGCTGGCAACTCCTCCGGAGATTCACCAGATACTTCTGCCCGGCCTGCATCGCGTTGACCGCTGCACAACCTGCCATCTTGGCGTCGATGACCCAACGATGAAGAATGCTCCGGAACCGTTCCGGTATCACGCAGGGCTCGGTCCGCACGTTGCATCAAAGTTTGGGTGCACCATTTGCCATGGTGGCCAGGGACTGGCAACGGATGTGAAGGATGCGCACGGCAACGTGCCGTTCTGGAATGACCCGCTGCTTTCGCCTGAGTATGTACGCGCCTCCTGCGGCAGATGCCACAAAGAAGGTGATGTACCAGGCGTTCCGGAACTCACGGAAGGCCGCCGCCTGTTTGAGACAGAAGGTTGCCGCGGCTGCCACAAGCTCAATGGCGTCGGTGGCAGCATTGGTCCGGACCTGACGGAAGAAGGAGCAAGCCACAGATCGCCCGAGTGGCTTGAGCAGCACTTCCTGAATCCGAGCAAGGTATCGGCCGGATCTGCGATGCCCAACTTCCAGTTCACGCGCGAACAGGCGCGCTCGCTGACCTACTACATGCTCTCCCTCACCAGCGCGGATATGGGCAGCTACTACTCCAGTGTGCGCCTCATTCCGAGCCCGGCATACGGGCGCGAGCTCTTCGTGCAGAAGGACTGCATCGTGTGTCACTCTATTGGTGGAGTGGGCTCAAAGACGGGGCCTGATCTGCTGGACGTAACCAAGCGGCATTCGCTTGAATGGCTCGATGAGCAACTCGTGAATCCGCAACTTGTGTATCCCGGCAGCACCATGCCGGAGTATGACCTGGATACGAACTCACGCAAGGCGCTTGTCTCATTCCTGGCAACAGCAACACCACAGGACGCAGAGGCCATCATGGCTCCGCACAAGAACGTCATCACTCCTGAGGATGCGGCAATCGCAGCCGGCAAACAGAACTTCGCCCGCTTTGGTTGCGCCGGCTGTCACGGCACCGAACTGCAAGGCGGTTTGGCCAATCCCAATGCGCAGGGCGGACAGGTACCTTCTCTGCTCCATCTCTCGGATGACTACACCAAGGATGAAGTCATCGCAGTGATTCGGGATGGACGCCAGCCACCGCTGGATAATGTTCACGGACCGACACCGCCGCTCTATATGCCTTCATGGAAGAGCGTGCTGAGCAACGAGGACATTCATGAGATTGTGGAATTCCTCTGGTCGAAACAGCAGAAGGCGAAGGACTCGTGGTAGCGTCTTGAGCGGGGTACTGTGAAGCGATTTCGTATGAGTAATTCCATCAGGAATGTGGGGTATTCAAAGGAATACAGTGCCGGTAAGATTGCAGATGCACTTTTAACGAATGCAAATAGCCTCCCCCCTCCGGGGGAGGTTATTTGCATTGTTTCAAGTGGCTCAAATTCCCTACGAGGTATCACGCCGGCGTCTTTCTTCTTTCATAATGAAATGAGAGACAAAGGGAAACGATACGACACCAGTCATAGCGGCAACCACATGGGGAACATTCACTGCTTTTGAACTGTTGAATTACTCCCCGCCTGAGGAGCCGAAATTCTTCCTTGGCGTGAATCGTTGAAATGTTTTCTCAGCCTCACAGAAACTCACTTCAACCTGAAGCTGCAAGATTTACTGGCTGCTCGGAGAGGTTTTTCTATTCGCTCTGGTGAACTCTGTCTGTTTCAGTGTCCTTCTTGTGATTTAAGAAACGATAGGGCACTGCATGATGATTGAAGCGGGGCGCATTGTTTTCACATCATGCGCGAATAACCTCAGTGCCGAG
>JAGWSG010000035.1 GCA_028876335.1 Acidobacteriota bacterium | reverse complement strand
CGGTCAGCTTGTAGTGCCAAGCCTCGTGGTGGCTCTCGCGGTTGATCGCAACTTGCTCGGGGATTTGAAACCCGCCAACGTCCTGATAGGTATAGGTCAGAATGATCCGATTGCCAGGTCTGAAATCTCCATCCTCGCCCAGCTTGAATGAGCTTAAGAGAAAGCCCTGCGGGCCAGGACGAAACTCCATTTCCCGGCGGTCGGAAGTAGATCCCGTCACCGCTTCGCTCTGGAGGCTCATGTCTCGCGCAAGTAGCATTTCGACATCAAAGGTTTGAATCTTGATTTCGAGCTTGTAGCCCGCAGTGGAAGGCTCAACGCGAACTGGTGTGCCCTCGGGCGGAAGCATCGCGTTATTCGCAGAAGCCAGCCAGTGATTCAAGCTGAACTGCACAGCATGCTTGAGGAGACCTTCCGCCATGCCACCATGGGGAAGCCGCATCTCTTCATCGTTGGTCATACCGGAAGATACTGCGGCATTCTGGCGGCTCACCGTGACGCTAGTGTGAATCGGCTGTATGACTTTGGCGATCTCCTCGTCCGTGCCTTCGTCGCCAACGCGCACGGCCTCAGTGAAATGCTGCTGCCAATTGAACTCTACCGTGCAGCTGAAGGATTGAAGGTTCCTGGTAAAGGGAGCGTCATATTTCGCCCGAACTTGTTTTAGAAACGTTGCATCATTGGGTGCTGCCTGTGCGTGGCAAAGTGTTGCACAAAGGCTAAGAAACCTCTGAAATTCGCCGAGTTATAGAGCGGCTCGGCCGCCGTCTCAGCGTGTGCGCTCAAAAGGCGCTGAGATTGCGGTTTTCTGACGTGTCATTCCGCCCGCCGGAGGCTGCATGAGCCCCCGGCAGACACACTACGCCCCTTGGGGGGCCGTCTGTAGATTGATCTTCGCCAGTCGCCGGCGATGTTGATAGATGTTGATTGAGGCAAAGGCTGCGCATAGCCATTCGTGATTCTTCTTCAGGCCGCGATAGCGCACCTTGGTAAATCCGAAGACGCGCTTGAGAACGCGGAACGGCCACTCCACCTTGGCCCGTACGCGCGCCTTGGTCCGGTTCTTGCGCTTCTGCTCCTCATCCACGCCAGCCTTGGTCTTTACCCGGCGGCTGGTCATATCCTGCGCTTCGGGCGCGGCCTCATGAATGGCCGCGCTCTGTCCTTGATACCCGGCATCGCCCCAGACCTTCTTCTCATCGCCGTGCAAAAGATCCGGCAGCATGTGAACATCGGAAACGCTGGCCGCAGATGTACACACCGAATGCACTACGCCTTCTCGGGAATCGACGCCGATGTGTGCCTTGGCTCCGAAGAACCACTGGTTGCCTTTGCGCGTCTGATGCATCTCCGGATCGCGCTCCTTCTTCTCGTTCTTGGTGGAACTGGGGGCGTGGACAATCGTGGCGTCAACGATGGTCCCGGTGGTGATGCGGATGCCGCGACTGGCCAAATAGTGATTGACCGCATCCAGCATCTGGCCGCCCAGATCGTGCTCTTCGAGCAGATGGCGGAAGTTGAGAATGGTCGTCTCATCCGGCGCCGGCGCACGGCCCAGATCGATGCCGGCAAAGCGCCGCAGCACCGGCGATTCATACAGTGCGTCCTCCACCGCCGGGTCCGACAGCGCAAACCACTGCTGCAAAAAGTAGACCCGCAGCATGATTTCAAGACCGACCGGCTTGCGGCCCATTTCTCCCTTCGAATAGTGCGGCGTAACCAACGTCTGTAACTCGGACCAAGGCATCACCGCGTTCATCTCTTCAAGAAAATGCTCCCGCCTGGTCTTCTTCGAGTAGCGCTGAAACTCTGCTTGCTGAGCCAACGTAAGCTGCCGCATGCGTGATCGATCTCCTCTCTCCACACTACCCGCTTCAGTTGTGGATTGGGGAGTTCTTCAGAGGTTCCTTAAGACGTGATTGTTTTACCCTGCCGCAACGTCTGTATGCAAGGCGTGGTTTTAGCAGTAGGAGTTAGGTTTGATTCTCAAGGCTTCTGATTGCGTGTTATGTTGGGAGTCACTCTGCTGGGGTCGCGCCTTGCGGAGTGATCCAGGGCCGATGACACGGGGCTGGCTCCGAAGGAATCGGTAATCGAGGCCCTCTGCGGTTTGCCTGATGGGCTTGCCGGCAGAGGGTTTCGTATTTCTGCCAGTATTCCTATGGTGACGCTTCGTCGTGGGAGGCCTCTGGATCACGAGTCGCGACGCCGCCGGGCGTTCTTTGCCCGGCATCCTTTTTGTATTTGCTTTCATTGCGCATCTCCAGTGCCGCCGGTCTTGGTGCGCCAACTGCGTGGTCCGCACTTGAGCACGTGGCCGTGGTGCAGGAGCCGGTCCAGCATGGCGGTGACAGCAGCGCTGTCACCAAGCAGTTTGCCCCAGTCGTCAACGGGTCTGTTCGACGTCAGAAGTGTGCTCGCGCGTTCGTAGCGGCGCATGATGATCTCCAGAAGTTCTTCGGCGGCGGTCAGCGGCAGCTTACGCATTCCCAGATCGTCGATGATCAGCAGTGGCACGGTGGTCAGCAGTTCCATGTGTTCCTTGCGCTT
>JAGWSG010000007.1 GCA_028876335.1 Acidobacteriota bacterium | reverse complement strand
TTTTGCCCGCTCTGCGTCCACAGCACGCGCCTTCTTTTCCACATTCACACCTTCAGGCAGACGCGCCTTCAAACGCCTTACGCGTTCTTCAAGCGGAGCGTAGACGAACACGTGAAACGCATCCGGCTTGCTCTGCAGAATTGTTTGTCCGCCCCGGCCCACGATCACGCAGTTGCCGTCTGCATAAGCCTGTTCCATAATCTGCCGCGTCAGTTCATTCATGGTGTCCGCATCGAAGCACTCGTTCTTTTCAGGAACCACTCCGCCGGATAGCGCAGCCGTGCGCATCGCCTGCCGATTCATTCGCTTCAGCCAGCCTTCCACGCGCTCGTCGAGAGAGCTTACAACCGCGGGATCCACATTGGCGGCACAGGCAATTTGATCAATCAGTTCGCCATCCAGCAGCTTCCAGCCCAGCATCTCCGCAACCAGCTTGGCAATGCGGGCGCCGCCACTCCCGTACTCCCGCGATACCGTCAAGACACGGTACTTCATCTGTTCCTCCAAAGCATTCAGTCAGACAGAGTACAACTAATAAGCCCGGCGCCAAGTGAAAAATACAGGAGCCAGCACGAAATTGCGCTCGCGTAGATTGATAGGGTCTATGCAATCGATGCGCAGAAGAAGCTATAGTCTATTGGATTCTTTGGACGAAAATTAGGTTCATCAAACTGTACGTAAGTGGAGCGGCAAAGTTATCCCATGTCTTTTGCCATCTCTCACGGACGCCCTTTATGACACTTTACGGAATGTCAGGTTGTAGCGGTAGGGACCGGTCATAGGGTGAAATCCGGGCTTTACTGGCTGCACACCGTGAAAGCGCATGCGTGACGGACCTCCCCATACGATTACGTCGCCGTGTTCCAGCAAGATGTGTTTTGCCTTGTCAGTTCTCTCCAATCCGCCGAGCAGAAAGACGCACTCCAGTCCGAAGGAGACGGAAACGATCGGCTGGCTAAGGTCGCACTCATGCTTGTCCTGGTGCAAGCCGAGCTTTGTGCCTGCCTGGTAGCGATTAATGTGGCATGCGTCCGGTCTGAAATGCGGAAATCCCGCTTTACTGGCGCAATGTACGGCAAAGGCAAGCAGCGACAGCGGCATGGGCGGGCGTGGCCGTGACTGGCCTGGTGGAGACGGGTTCCAGCGATTCATGGACGTACGATGTGCTCCGCAATCGGTCACCATCACCTGCATGGGCAGTCCGCTGGGCGTGGTCGCGTGGTGCAATGGTGACTGCGCCATGATGTGCTCGGCAGCGGCGAAAAGCTCCGTATCCTGCTCGAGCGCCATCCCGCGCATCAGCACTGAACCCGTAAAGATCTCTTCATGGGTGGGCTCAACGACGAGTTGGGAGAATAGGTTCATCGCTTGAGCAGAATCATAGCGAAAAAGCGAAGAAAAGGCGAAAATATTCAAAAATTTCTCAATTGCTCGACTTGCGGGATTGAGCGGCGTAAGGCCCCGTCTCTTTTCGCGCATACCGGAGGCGATACTCTTCGCGCGCTTTTGTCAGTAGATGTCGAACCTCATCGTCCGTTGTCTGGCTGAAATCCTGATAGAACTCTCCAACCGCACCGAAAGAATCTGTTTTTACCAAACAATGGACGCGAACGTCCTTGCTTTCCAGCTCGTCGCAGGCAGTACGCGCGCCCACTGGTACGGCAACAATTACGCTTTTCGTTTGTGTGCGAACCGCCTGAATAGCCACTCGCATGGTTGCTCCAGTGGCCAGTCCATCGTCGACCAGTATTGAAATACGGCCTGCGAGTGGAAGTGGAGGCTGACCTTCACGAAAGATGTTTTCTTTCCGCTTCAGTTCGGCACGTTCCCGCTCCAGCACCTGATGCATTTCCTGTCTGGAAACATGTAGATAAGCAAGCACATCAGTATTCCAGACAACATCTCCGGTGCTTGCAATGGCGCCCATGGCAAGCTCCTGCGCGCGCGGCGCACCCAATTTGCGCACCACAAGAATATCCAACTGCAGGCTGCAAGCAGAGGCAATTTCATATGCTACCGGCACGCCGCCTCGCGGGAGCCCAAGGACAAGCGCGTCTTCGATTCCGCTTTCTTCAGCAAGCAATTTCGCCAATGCCTGGCCCGCAATTCGTCGATTGGCAAACACCATGGGACACTCTTGCGATGGCATTCTATGCCAACTCTGAATTCCTGTCTGTGACAAGGTGTGGGATTGGCGCTTTGCGTTGACGTGAGTTTTGCGGTAGCGATATTTCAGTGAGTCGTTGCGTTGGCATCATCAATTCAGGGGTAATTTACAAGTGAAATCGGCGTGGCCGTGCGATGCCTCCAGCTGCTTAACAGGTAATTCAGCATTCAGCATGCGATGAAAATGGCTCCATCTTATTGTTTCAGCTCTTGCAGAACGCCTCTAATTCTCTCTGCACTCTCCTGCAGTCCTGCTTCTTCATCCACTGTCATCGGTACGGGCAGCGGTGACTCCATGCCCCCACGGCTCACAATTCGGGGCAGACTCAAACACACGTCCTTGATTCCATGAAATCCACACAAGTGGCCACTGACGGGCAGCACACGTCGCTCATCAAACAAAATCGCTTCCAGAATGTTGGTTACTGCCAAGCCGACGGCGTAGTTCGTCGCACCTTTTCCCTGGATTACCTGATATGCCGCGTCCTTCACGTTGTGCAGAATTGTTTCTTTGTCGTTTGCGGTCAACTTGCCATGCCCTTCCACGGACCATTGACTCAGCGGAATTGAACCGATTGTCGCGCTCGACCATAAAGGGATCTCTGAATCTCCATGTTCGCCGGCGATGTATGCATGCACGTTTTGCACGGCCACGCCGCAGTGCCGTGCTACCAGATAGCGAAATCGCGAGCTATCCAAGACGGTGCCAGAGCCAATCACTCGTTCGCGCGGCAGCCCAGTCAGCTTCAGGGCCAATTCAGTCATTACGTCTACCGGATTGGTTACGATGAACTGAATGGCGTCTGGTGCCATGCGCACAACCTCCGGCAACAGCCTGGAGCAGATGGCGGCATTCGCCTCGGCGAGGTCGAGCCTTGTCTGGCCCGGCTTCTGCTTGGCGCCAGCTGTCATCACCACCACATCGCAGCCACGCAGAATCTCCAGGTCGTCCGAGCCATCGACAGTGGCTTGTGGGACGAACAGAAGGCCGTGGTTCAGGTCAAGAACTTCTGCCTCCACTTTGCTGCGCGCAATATCGAACAGGCATATGTGCCGGGCAATGCCACGAATCATCGCGGCATATGCGATTGTCGCGCC
>JAGWSG010000034.1 GCA_028876335.1 Acidobacteriota bacterium | reverse complement strand
TCGCCTACGAGTCGAACTCGAAGGTGATTCGCGCCGCCGACACAATGTATTCGCAAGTGAACAACATGACGCAGTAGGAGGCGCCCATGCGATCGACTTCTTCTCTGGTACTGATGCGGCCGCTTTCCGGCATGCTGATGCGCGCGCTCGGCGTGGCTCTTGCGCTGGCTTTGATTTCACTTCTTGCGACGACCGCGCTGGGGCAAGAGAATGCCGCCTCGACGAGCAAGGACAGTGCCTATCAGCCGGTACGCACTCTTCACGATCCGGCTACGGGCACGCACTGGCTGCTCGAACGCAATACAGAGCATCCAGGCGCACCGGGGCGTCTGGTGCAGGTTTCTGGAGCGGCGGATGCGATGGTGACAGCCGGGATGTGTGCGATGCTGTCCGCAGTTGCACCGCCGGTAATTCGTGCAGGAAGCCGCGTGCTGATTGTGGAACAGACGTCCCTGGTGAATGCGCGACTTTGGGCAGTGGCGTTGAAACCAGCGCGCAAAGGGGAACGCTTTCGTGGACGGCTGGTGCTGGGCGGCAAAGTGGTGGACGCAATTGCGCTGGACGCGGAGCTCGCGACGCTTGTGTCGTCGGCCAATGCGCCTGGGGCAGTGAAATGAGGGCGACGCACCCATCTGCATCGCGCCGCTGGATAGCGGATGTTGTTGCGGTGCTTCTGTCTGCGCTCGTGCCTGGAGCAGGCGTGCTGCCGCTGCATGCCCTGTGGAAGACACCGGTGAAGACGGCGCATGTTACGCCGCCGGAGAATGCACTGGCCAACTACATTGAACGGGTAAGAGCGCAGAATGCGGCTGAAGTGCGCACACCGGGATCTATCTGGAGCCCCGAGGGAAAGATGGTGCGACTGGGTACGGATGCGAAGGCCGCGCGCGTACACGATGTGCTCCAGATTGTGGTTTCCGAAAGTCTGGCCGCGTCGACCGACGGACAGGTGAAGAACTCGCGATCGTCAAATGCGGCGTCCGGTCTTGCGTCGCTGTTCGGTGCGCTGAAAGGAAGCAGCGCACTGCAGAATCTGGTCAATCAGACCTCCACTTCAGGACTTTCGGCACAAGGGCAGAGCACAACGAATTCAAGTCTGCAGACAACGTTTGGAGCGGAAGTTGTCGACGTACTGCCGAACGGGATGCTGGTGGTGCAGGCGACGCGGCAGTTGACGTTCTCTCAGCAGACGCAGCTGATTCGACTACGCGGGCTGGTGCGGCCAGAGGATGTGAGCGCGCAGAATCAGGTGGAGTCGAATGCAATGACCGACCTTGAATTGGAAGTAACGGGCAAGGGAATTGTGAACGACTCCACCTACCGGCAGAACAAGCTGGTGCGGTTGCTTCAGCGGCTGCTGGTTTTTTAAGAGCAAGGTAAAGGAAACAGGGAATAGAACGCGGGAGATTTGTCGATTGATGTTGCTGCATCTCAAATCTGGTTGGGTCTCATCTGTGCTGTTCTGCTCCATTCTGATCTCAGCTTCCTGCCGTCTGCTGGCGACAACGGGGTGTGCGGTAGAGAACGATGTGCCGCAGGCTGAGATCACGCGCGTCAAAGATGTGGCGACGATTGAAGGGATTCGCGACAACCAGCTTGTAGGATTTGGGTTGGTTGTGGGTCTGCGCGGTACTGGAGACAGCAAGCAAACGGTCTTTCCGGCGCAGACACTTATCTCGGCCTTGGAAAGGCTGGGAGTGACGGTGCCCCAGACAGGTGCGAATTCGGCCAGCAACATGCAGGTGAAGAACATGGCGGGTGTATTTGTGATGGGAACACTGCCGCCCTTCAGCCGGCCGGGGTCATCCATCGACATTACGGTGTCGTCTGCGGGCGATGCGCGCTCGCTGGAAGGCGGCATTCTGTTGATGACACCGCTCTATGGGCCGGACGGGCAAATTTATGCGCAAGCGCAGGGGCCCCTGGTGCTGGGCGGATATGTGGCGACGTCGGGCGGTAATGCACGGCAGGTGAATCATCCCACCACGGCGCGGATTCCGGGCGGAGCGCTGGTGGAGCGCGCGGTTCCGTTTGACCTGCGTGAAATGCATACGATCAGCATTGTGCTGGATAAGGCCGACTTTCATACGGCCGAACGCATGGCCGCGGCTGTCGACCAGTCGATCGGCAGTGAGCGGGCGCACGCAGTCGACAGTCGGCGGGTAGAGATAAAGGTGAATCCGGGCGAGGATGTGGCCGCGCTGCTGGACAAGGTGGAAGGCACGCGGATCTCGGTCTATCCGCGGGCCAAGGTTGTGGTGAACGAGCGGACGGGAACGGTGGTGATCGGCGGAACGGTCAAGCTCCTGCCGGTCTCCATTCTCCACGGAGGGCTCTCGGTCAATGTCATCTCGCGGACCGAGGTATCGCAGCCCGGGCCGTTCTCTGGCGGCGCAACGCAGGTGGTGCAGCAGACGACCGTCGACGCGCAGGACAAGCCTGTGAATCGAATCGATCTGAAGGAAGGTGCGACGGTGGAGGACCTGGTGCAGGAGTTGCAGCGCACCGGAGCCACGGCGCGCGACGTAATTTCGATTTTGCAGGCGATGAAAGAGGCTGGCGCACTGGAAGCAGATCTGGAGGTTCTCTAAAAATGAGCACAGGTTTGTCTGGAATCGGGACAGCTACTGGTGCGCAGGGTGCGGTTAGCGCGACCGGCACTGCTTCGCCGCGGCTGGTACATGCAACTAATGAGTTTGAGTCGCAGATGATGCAGGAGTTGCTGAAGCCGTTGACGCGAGGAATGGAAGGAGATTCTGATGACAGCGAAGGCGCACTGGAGGGTTCGATGGACAGCCTTGCCAGCTTTGGCGCTGAAGCGCTGGGAACGGCACTTGCGCGAAGCGGAGGTTTCGGTATTGCGACGGGAATCATTCGTGAGTTATCCCACAACGGGAACCAAGCGAAGGCCGAAGGGGTAACCAAAGTTGGAAACCAAAAAGCAAATTTGAATACTCTTAGGGAACTGTAGGGCTTGGCGAGTCTGCCGATAAGGAGTACGAGGAGAGTTAGACATGGAAATTCGCAATAATGCGGAAAACCTGAAGAATCTGCTTAGCGTGAACCCAGCCTCGTCTGCCAATGCGCAGCAGGTTCAATCAGGCAAGACGCCGCAGCAGGGCGGCGCAAGTGGATTGACTGGCGATCAGGCGACGTTCAGTAATCTTGGGCAGGAAGTCTCCCTGGCGGCACGGAGCACGGATGTACGCACGGAGAAAGTCGCGGCCATCCAGGCGGCGCTCAACAGCGGGACCTATAGTGTGGCCCCAAAGGCCGTGGCACATAGAGTTGTGGATTCGCTTTTGAGCGGAAACGTGCCCAAGGGATCGACAGTCACAAGTTCGACCGTGAGTGCACCCAGCAGAGCGGACACAGATGGCGACACAGATGGATCGAGCAGCGTAAGCTCGGGCAGCTAATTGCCGGGACGAGAAACTTATGCAGGATACAGTGCATTCGATTCGCACGCCGTTGCCCGAGGTGTTGGATGAAGCCTCGTGCGCGCTGGCCACACTCGATGCCGGCAGGCTGGAAGAACTTGCATCGTCTTGCGAGGCTTTCAACAAAGAGCTGTTCCAACTAAATATGTCTTCTGATCCACTTTCGTTGGAGCAAGTCCTGACAGTTCGCAACAAGCTGGCGGATTTCGGGCGTGTTCTTGAAGCCACGCGCTGCAATCTCGAGGTTCTGCGGCAAGCCAACGCCTTTGATACGGGCGTGCTGGAATATGCGAATCCAGCGCATGCCTGGGTGGAGGAGCCGAAGCGCGATGGGAACGATTAGCTCGGCCTTTAACATTGCAACCGGTG
>JAGWSG010000033.1 GCA_028876335.1 Acidobacteriota bacterium | reverse complement strand
CGAATATCGAGAAGGCGACTCGCCTGCTTGGCTGGTCACCGGCGATCGAGCTGAAGGCGGGGTTAAAGCTCAGCCTGGATTACTTCAAGGGCTGCGTCGCATAGCAAAGCATGATGCCTCTCTGGCGAGAGGAGCGCAGAGTGCGGCACGCGACGCATGCGACTGGGACCGATGGGTTCGGTAAGCAAAAGGAGCAGCCTGCAATGAAGCGAGCGTTGATCACCGGAGTGACCGGGCAGGATGGGGCCTATCTTGCTGAGCTGCTTCTATCCAAGGGTTACGAGGTGCACGGCATCAAGCGCCGTACCTCGCTTTTCAACACAAACCGAGTGGACCATCTCTACGAAGATCCGCATGAGACGGGAAGACGCTTTATTCTCCACCACGGCGATCTCACCGATTCGAGCGTTCTGATTCGCATCGTGCAGGAAGTGCAGCCGGATGAGATTTACAATCTTGCAGCGCAGAGCCATGTGAAGGTTTCATTTGAGGAGCCGGAGTACACGGCGAATACGGATGCACTAGGTCCACTGCGGCTTCTGGAAGCAATTCGCATTGTGGGTTTGGAGAAGAAGACGCGCTTCTACCAGGCGTCGAGTTCTGAGCTCTATGGACTGGTCCAGGAGATTCCGCAGAAGGAGACAACGCCCTTCTATCCTCGTTCTCCTTATGCGGTGGCCAAGCTGTATGCCTACTGGATTACGGTGAACTACCGCGAAGCATACGGGATCTATGCGTGCAACGGCATTCTCTTCAATCATGAATCGCCGCAGCGCGGGGAGACGTTTGTCACTCGAAAGATTACGCGCGCGCTCGGCAGGATCAAGGCAGGACTTCAGAACCGGCTGTATCTCGGCAATCTCTCAGCCCTGCGCGATTGGGGGCATGCACGCGACTATGTTGAGATGCAATGGATTATGTTGCAGCAGCAGGAGCCGCGCGATTACGTGATCGCCACAGGCGAGCAGCACAGTGTGCGGGAATTTGTGGAGATTGCGGCCAGCCATCTCGGCATGACGATACGCTGGACCGGCGCGGGCGCGGACGAGCAGGGATGGGACGCGGACGGGAATCTTATCGTTGCTGTGGACCCCCGCTATTACAGGCCTACCGAAGTGGAGACTCTGCTGGGAGATGCAAGCAAGGCTCAGCGAGAGCTTGGATGGAGGCCGCGCGTCAGCTTCAGGGAACTTGTGAAAGAGATGGTGGAGGAGGATTTCAAAGTGGCCCAACGTGACGCGCTCGTGAAGAAGCATGGGTTTTCAGCCTTCAACTTCCATGAAAACTGAGGGCTGGCATCGGAATGCGACGCGATAGCCGAATTTATGTTGCGGGACATAAAGGCCTCGTCGGATCTGCAATCCGAAGGGTGCTGGAGCAGACGGGCTACACCAATCTGCTGCTGCGAACTCACGCGCAACTTGACCTGACCGATCGCGCGGCCGTGCAGGCATTTTTTCGGGACGAGAAGCCCGAATTTGTGTTTCTCGCTGCGGCCAAAGTCGGAGGTATTCTTGCCAATGATACGTATCCGGCCGATTTCATCCGCGAGAATCTTGAGATTCAGACCCACGTTATAGATGCGGCGTATCAGGCAGGCGCGCAGAGGCTCCTGTTTCTGGGATCGAGTTGTATCTATCCGAAGTTGTGTCCTCAGCCCATTCGCGAAGAGTACTTGTTGACTGGCCCGCTGGAGCCGACGAACAGATCGTACGCACTGGCGAAGATTGCGGGGATCGAGATGTGCTGGTCCTACAATCGTCAGTATGGGACGAAGTATCTTGCGGCCATGCCGACGAACCTCTATGGCCCCGGAGATAACTTCGATCTGAACGGGTCCCATGTGTTGCCGGCGTTGATCCGCAAAGTCATTGAGGCGAAAGAGGCGGGCTGCCGTGAACTGGTTGTGTGGGGCACGGGGACACCGCGCAGGGAGTTTCTTTTTAGTGAGGACCTTGCCGAAGCCTGCATTCATCTGATGAGCCTTCCGGACGACATCTTCGCGGGGCTTCTCTCGAAGGATGAGGCGCCACTGGTCAATATCGGGACGGGAATCGACATCACGATACGCGACCTTGCTGAACTGATCGCACGGATTCTCGACTTCCGATGTCAAATTGTCTTTGATCCAACGCGGCAGGACGGTACGCCGCGCAAACTGCTCGATGTGAGCCTGATTCATTCTCTCGGATGGAAAGCACGAACCGCTTTGGAAGAAGGAATCAAGCGGGTAATCGAAGGCTACGAGGCTCAAGTGCAGCTTGAGCGCAGATAGGCTAGAAGCGGTCCGCATCGCTTTCAAGATCGCAGCGTGAACGAACCGGACGGAGACAAAACCAGGTGCGGAGGTGTCAGCGGTGATTCGAATGAAGAGTGATAGAGGCAGGCGTACAAGGAGACCAGCAGTTCCCTCGCTAGGATTCCTCATGGTCATGCTGTCGATTGCAATTCCAACCTGCAAGCAATGCAGCGTGGCAGGAGCGCAGAGCGCCAGACCGGCAGTTGTGACGAGCGTGCAGGGTGGCAGCAATCCGTCGGCGTCAGCATCCGCCGCGGACATGGGTGAACTCACCGATCAGCCGATTCGCGCGGGAGATACGGTTCACATCAGCGTGTTCGGCGCGCCAGATTTTTCGTTGGTGTCGAAGGTTTCGGAGACAGGCGATGTTCCATACCCGTTCGTGGGCTCCATTCACGTGGCCGGCCTGGATAGCCGGTCTGCGGCAGAATTGATCGCAGCAAAATTGACGGAGCAGCAATTGGTGGTGAGCCCACATGTTCTGGTCACCATCGATGGAGCTACGAATTCGATTACGGTGTTGGGCGAGGTTCGCATGCCTGGAATCTACGCTTTGACAGGCAAGCGCCAACTCTCGGACCTGATTGCGGCAGCGGGTGGGCTGACTGCGAATACCGGGCGCGTGGTTGAAATATCCAACGAGAGATCCGGGACGAGCAAGCAGTATCTCGCATGGGACCCGACGATGCATAACACGGCGAACTATGACCGCGCACTTTCTCCAGGAGACAGAATCCTTGTGCGCTCCTGTGGGATTGCTTACGTCGGGGGCCATGTAGCCAAACCCGGGGCGTATTCGCTTTGCGGTTCCTCGACTATCACGCTTTCAGAGCTAATTGCCCTCGCCGGCGGCACGGTTCCGATGACGTCGGAGAAACATACGTACATCATTCGTGCCCAGGAGTCGGGGGCGCGTACCGTGCAAGAGGTGAACCTCAGCAAAATTCTGCACGCAAAGGCTGCCGATCCAGTGGTCAAGGAAGACGACATCATTTATGTTTCGCCCAGCCCTCTGAAGAGCGCAATGAATCAGACGGCCATTGCTGCGCTGACCATTGTCGGGCCCCTTTTGTACGTCTACCATCCCTGATTAGAAGAAGGCGCGCACTGCTGCCGCATAGTGTATCGCCCAATCGATTGTCTGCCGCGGTCTTCCGCAGGTATTCTCAGCCGCCGAAATGACTATGCGAATTTCCATTGTTACGATCTCGTTCAACCAGCGGGCCTATCTCCAGGCGGCGATGGAGTCGGTGCTCAACCAGGAGTATCCGGGACTCGAATACATCGTTGTCGATCCGGGCTCGACGGACGGAAGCCGGGAACTCATCGAGCAATATGCAGATCGAATCTCGCGCGTGATCTTCGAGAAGGATGCCGGCCCTCCCGATGGGTTGAACAAGGGGTTTGCTCATGCATCTGGAGATGTGCTTGGGTTTCTGAACTCCGACGATCTGCTTGAACCGGGATCCTTGCAGGCAGTCGGTGACTTCTTCGCGCAACACCCAGAGTGCGACATTGCGTGCGGAGATGGCTATGTGTTGAACGGCGAAGGCCGACGCATACGACACATTCGCGCCAGAGGGCTTACTGTGCAGCGCTACCTTCATGCCGGAAGCCGGTGGATGCAGCAATCCACCTTCTTCAGGAGGAGGGGTTTTCAGCTCGTACACGGCTTTAATTCGCAAAACCGGACAAGCTGGGACGGCGAACTGCTGATTGGAATGATCGCTGCCGGGGCCACGGTGGGTTACATCCATCGCGATCTGGCGTGCTTCCGAATTCATTCCGCCTCGATCACCGGCGGGAGTTCCAACGGTGCGGCGTATGAAAGGGACTGCCAGCGCATCTTTTCACAGATTACCGGCCGGGAATGGTCCCGGAATGACGATTTGCTCCAGATCTGTTATCGCGCGGAAGGGGCACTCTTGCGCTTGGCTCCGTGGATCAGAGCCGGTCAGGTGCAATTGTGAGAATTGCGATTCTCTGGACGGAACTGTCCGGCTACCTTAATGCCTGCCTCAAGGAACTGGCCGGCCGGCCGGGCGTGGAGTTGTTTGTCGGCCATCAGGTGAGCAGCCAGGATGCTCCCTTTGCATTATCGCAATTTGAATGGATTGAGAACCGCATGATGTGGCGGGACCAGCGCAGCTTGCGGGGCATCGCCAACCGGCTAAAGGAATTCAACCCGGACGTGATGGTTTTCAGTGGCTGGCATGTGCGGGGATACAGGGATGCAGCGCGAGCGTTCAAAGGTAAGGCCTGGCGCGTGATGACAATGGACAACTGCTGGCTTGGCACACTGAAGCAGATGCTTGCAGTCATTGCAGCGCCTGCATTTCCGCGGCCTCTTGCGGATGCGGTGTGGGTAAGTGGAGAGCGTCAGGCGGTATTTGCCCGCAAGCTGCGGTTTGAGCAGAGAGTCATCCTGAATGGGCTCTATTCCTGCGATAGCAGCGCATTTCATGCAGCCAGACTGAAACGGATTGCCGACGGCAACGCGCGGGAGCGGAAGTTCCTTTTTGTGGGCAGACTGGCTCGCGAGAAGGGAATCCGTGTTCTCGCTCAGGCATACTCGGCTTACCGTGCGCGAGTCTCCGCTCCGTGGCCATTGATATGCTGTGGTACGGGATCAATGGAGACCGTATTGGATGGCCAGCCTGGGATTGAGATGACGGGATTCATTCAGCCTTCTGAATTACCCCGCCTGATGTCGTCAGCCGCATGTCTTGTGTTGCCGAGTGATTTTGAGCCATGGGCGGTCGTAGTGCACGAAGCCGCATGCACCGGTCTCCCTGTGCTTGCGTCCAACCGTGTGGGCTCAGCGATTCATCTGGTTCAACCGGGGTATAACGGTTATCTGTTTGACAGCCAGGACACGGAAGGGCTTGCAGGGTTGATGCAGGCGATGACGGAAATGAGCGAACAGAATTGGAGAAAGATGTCGGACGCGAGCTTTCAACTTTCTCACCAATACTCGACCGAACGGTGGGCAGATATATTGCTGGAAGGTTATGCGATGGCGATGAGCGCGGATTCTGTGAGCCGTTGAGGAGAACGAGTCGATTCGACCGTTCAGCGCAGCGCGTCTGCAAGGAGTACATGAATTGGACACGCATGACAGCGCCTGTTGAGGCGACGCACAGCGGGTTTCGAAGCGAAGAGTGACCATGGTTACACAGATCAGAATCGGGGATATAAACAGGTGACAAGAACACTCGAAGAGAATTCGGAAAGGCCGGAAAAGAGAGGCGGCCCCGGCTTTACCGCTGGGAACGGGTCGCCGGCGTTTTCAGATGCCGAATCCTTTGCGCGGGTTCTTCAATTCTTGAGGAAGAGGAGTTGGCTGGTCGGATGCGGACTCCTTGTGGGTCTTGTGAGCGGAGTGGTGGCAAATTCGGTTCTGCAGAAGCGATACACCGCTGCGGCCAGAATTGAGATCGTTCCGGACCAATCGTCTCAATTCAGAGTGTCTTCCATGCAGAGCCTGGACGAATCCGATTTGAGCGAGAAGCTGGATACGGAGATTGAGCTTCTCAAGAGCCGGTCTCTCGCATTGGAAACGATTCGCGCACTCAATCTGCAGAGCAACCCCGACTTTATGGCTTTGCCGAAAGGGCAACCGTGGGATTTGAACGACCCGGCAGTCAGGGACTTAATGACGATGGTCTTCGAGGGGGATCTGGCAATCACTCGTGTCGGTCACACAAGCCTCGTTCAGATTGGCGTCACGACGGCGAAGCCGCAACTGTCTGGCCTCATCGCCAATGCATTAATCGACGACTACATTTCTCACTCCTTTCGTGACAACTATGCAACCACGGAGCGAATTTCAAAGTGGCTTAATTCCCAGCTTGAGGGACTCAAAAGCAACCTGGAGAAGAGCCAGTCGAAGATGCTGGGATACCAGCAGGATCTTGGCATTGTGGGAGTCGATGGCCAGAACAGCATATTGGTCGCGAATCTCGAGGAGATGAACAAGCAATATGCGGACGCGCAGGTTGATCGAGTGCTTGCGGAAGCGCGCCTGAAAGCTCTTCAGAGCTCTTCACCAGATGTGATCGATGCCGGTGCTGCTTCCGATCCGGGTTTGCAGTCTGCACGGCAGTCTCTCACCCAGTTGCAGACGCAGTACACAGCTATGAGCCAGACATACGGCCCTGCGTATCCAGCGGCGAAGAGCCTGAAAGCGCAGATTGATCAGCTGGAGCAGTCGGTCAAGCGTTCTGAGAAGGCACAGGTGGACCGAGCGCAGGCGGAGTATCAGGCGGCGAAAAATCATGAAGATATGCTGCGGAATATGCTGGATGCGCAGGAGCAGAGCGCATTCAGCAAAGGTCAGCAGGGGGCCGACTACCAGTTCGCCAAGCAGGACTATCAATCCAATCGGCTGCTGTACGACGGGCTCCAGGAGCGCCTTCAGGAAGCTGGCATCGTGGCGGGCCTGCACTCCACCGCTGTACATATCGTGGATGAGGCGGATATACCTCCTGGCCCCAGCTATCCAAGGACCCGCGTCAACAAAGTAATCGGCATGGCCATCGGCTCGGTTGCGGGCTTGCTTCTGGCGTTGCTCCTTGAAGCAATGGACACAAAGCTAAAGACCATGACGGACATAGAGCACTCCCTGCAGCTTCCGCTTCTGGCCGCGATTCCGGCGATCGAAGTCGAGGGACTTCAGCCGGCCAACTTCAAAGCGGCAGCTCTCGCAAAAAGTGCGAACGGATGGTCCAGGATTGCGGAGGCTCTCAGGGGATTCCGCACCGCACTTCTTCTGTCCAGCCCGGGGGCACCGCCGAGAAAGATCATGATTGTGAGCACGCGGCCCGCCGAGGGAAAGAGCTCGATCTGCGCGCTCGCCGCAATTACCTTTGCATTGAATGGTTCGCGGGTACTGCTTCTAGATGCAGATTTGCGGCGGCCAACTCTGCACAGCCGATTCAGCGTAAAGAAGAGCACGGGTTTGTCCTCCGTGTTATCCGGTACGACTCCATGGAAGGAAGCAATTGTGCAATGGCCGGATTTGCCGGGTCTGCATATTCTTCCCTCCGGTCCCATTCCACCGCTTCCGTCAGAACTGCTGGGTTCGAGGCAAATGGAAGAAATGCTGGACGCGGTACTGAAAGAGTACGATTTTGTTTTCATCGATACCCCGCCGATGCTGGCCGTTACCGACGCGTCGGTGATTTGCCGCCTGGCCGATGCCGTCATTCTCATCGTTCGATATGGCACCGTCGAGAGGCACGTTGTGCAGCGGAGCATCGATCTGCTGGATCGGGTTGGCGCGCATCTGCTTGGTGTCGTGGTCAACGCGGTTGACTATCACGCTCCCGAATACGCCGAATACTATGGAAGAAAGTATTACGAATACCATAACGGGCGGGATGCAAACTGAGTCTGTATTGGAGTTCAGGTCTAGCGGGAAGAGCGCTTGCGCTTGCGTGAATTGGGTTATTGAGTCCGCTCGGGCGAATCGTGGCGTTGCGTCGATTGCTGTGCGTGACGATATGGCCCGGTCCGCGGGCGAGTGAAATTTCAAGTTTCCGAAGGAATATCATGATCGCCGGTCCCGTTCCCTTCCTCTCATCCGAGGTCCGATTCCACGGCAGGCAGAGCGGGGCTGAACTGCGCAAGGTGTGGTTTGCATCGGCATTGATGGATGTGGCAGTAGCCATTCTAGGCGTGACCAGCCTGTTTTCAGTGCGCCTGGTTGGCGACCTGCCCATCGCGGAAATTCTGATGCTGGTTCTGCTTCCATTTCTGCTGGCAGTGCGAGGGCGCATGATCTTTCGGAAGGAATTGCTTCCGATCTATGGACTCTGTGCGCTGTGGCTGTTCGCGCAGATCCTGTCGGATTTATCTCATGGCATGACCGCGCCGCAGCAGTGGATGCGCAGCTACGCAGCGATTACCTTTTTTTCCTTCGACATCATGTTGATGGCTGCGCTGACCTCAGGAAGCACGCGGCGCAAGCTGATTTTTCTGGGAGCGTTTGCCTTATCCTCGCTAATCCGAGTGCGGTTTTTTCCTCTGCCGGTAATGGTAGATGAGCCTTGGAAGTTCGGCTACGCGGATGGAGTCATCAACTCGACGCTTCTTGTGAGTTGTTTCTTCTATGCGCGCCGCAGAAATGCCGTCGTGGTTCTGCTTCTTTTTGGATTGATCGCAATCAACTTGTTTGAGAACTTCCGCTCGCCTCTCCTGTTTCTATTTGTGGTTTTGGCGATTGTGATACCTGTCATTCCAGAGAGGATCGGCAACCTTCAATTGCTTCCGAGGAAAGGCTCCGCATTACGAGTGATTTCTATTGTTGCGTTCAGCCTTGTCGCGGGTCTCGCTGCGCGGCAAGTCCTGACCTGGGCCACTGAGAAGGGGCTGTCGGGTGAGGAAGGGCGCGAGAAAAATGAATCCCAAGCCGTGGCCGGCAGTGGAATTCAGTTTCTCTTCTCAGCGAGGCCGGAGTTCCCAATTGCGATCATGGCTGTCGCAGACAGTCCTTTTCTTGGCCATGGATCCGCGCCGAATGAGCCCAGGTACCGCGAGATGCTCAACGACATGCTGGATGAGACAGGCCAGGAGAGCCAGTTGGAGAGCGACCTCGAACTGATGGGGGGATTAATCCCGGTTCATTCCTTCCTGCTGCAGGCATGGGTGTCGGCTGGCGTATTAGGAAGCGTGATCTGGTTTTATCTTCTGGCTCTGTGCGTCAAAAGCATTGTGCGTGTGGCCATTGTGCTGCCACCGACTGCGCCTTATCTGACATTCCTGTTCATCCTGTTTTTCTGGAATATCTTTTTCTCGCCATTTGGCAGCACCGAGCGACTCACCGTTGCCTGCACGATCCTGCTGATGCTGGACCTCTCCAAGTCAGCGCAGCCGATGCCCTCCCTCGTTGATGAGCTGCACCTGTCTGGATGGCGAAGAGGCCGCTGGACGAGACAACGAAGCGGCAGAACACTCACTTTGGGCTCCTGAATCCATGGTGAGCAACTACACTTTTAAGCCCATTGAGCAAGTCACAGGATCGACGGGTGCATTTCCGAATCCTCGAACGTTCCAGCGCCAGAACAGAGCAGCATGAGCCAAATGTCACTCGCTTTCCTGTCCAGAATCCGTTTGCTGGGAAGCCTTCTTCGTTCACGCCCAAGTCCTTCGGCCGGAGATGCAGGCCGCTCTCGCGAGCGGTACCACCGGGCATTCCTTACCACTGCGGCATCGTTCGGAGCCAAAGGAATCTCCTTTGTCACTTCGATTCTCACGGTGAGGTGGACGCTCCACTATCTCGGCGCGGAGCGATATGGGATGTGGGTTACCATTTCGTCGTTTGTGCTTCTCCTCAGCTTCGCGGATCTGGGACTGGGGAATGGACTGATTAATATCGTCGCGGAAGGCGTGGGACATGAAGATCAAAAGGCGATCCAGCGCGCTGTATCCAGCGCCTTCTGGATACTCGGGGCGGTGGCCGTCCTGCTGCTGTGTGCAGG
>JAGWSG010000032.1 GCA_028876335.1 Acidobacteriota bacterium | reverse complement strand
TCGGCAATGGATAACAAGCCGGCGCAGAACATTCAGGACACCTTCCTGAATACCGTTCGCAAAGACAAGACCCCCATCACGATTTATCTTGTGAGCGGCGTTAAGCTCACGGGGAAGATACGTTCCTTTGACAAGTACTCGGTATTGCTTGAGAACAATAGTCAGGAACAATTGATCTTCAAACATGCCATTTCCACCGTAGTCAGCAATCGCAGCGTGATGCACACGGAACACCGTCCGGTCTCGGCTCACTCTAGCCTTGGACCATCTGCGGTGCCCGCACCCGCACCTGCTCCGGTGGCAGCGGAGCAGCGATAGCCCCTCGGGAGCATATACATCTGGATAACGGTCCTAGGCAGGAGCGGGCCGTTCTTGTCGGCATCGACCTCGCATCGCGGCCGAAGGGGCGAAGTGTGCCTGCGGCTGCCTCAGCGGCGGCGTCATTGACCGAGAACGCGGAAACTCCGGCACACCGGAGCCCGCGTGTGCCGGCAGAACCCGGCATTTCAACAGCACTCAATGCCGAGGAGTCGCTGGCCGAATTCCGCGAGCTTGTCATCAGCGCCGGCGGTGAAGTTGCCGCCGAACTTTTGCAGCGGCGCTCGCGGCCAGACCCCGCCACGCTCATCGGCGCAGGCAAGGTGGATGAGATTGCGGGTGTGGCAGCATCCACACACGCGGATCTGGTCCTCTTCGATCACGACCTCTCTCCGACACAGTTGCGCAATCTTGAGGCGGCCCTTCCCTGCCGCGTTCTGGACCGCACACAGTTGATCCTCGACATTTTTGCTCGGCACGCACGTACCCGCGAAGGCCAGTTGCAGGTGGAGCTGGCGCAGCTCGAATACATGTTGCCGCGCCTCACCGGACGCGGCAAAGCCATGTCGCAGCTGGGCGGCGGCATTGGCACCAGAGGCCCCGGCGAAACACAGCTTGAAACCGATCGCCGCCGCATTCAGCGCCGCATCGATCAACTCAAGCTGGACCTGGAGGCCGTCCGCCGCGTGCGCCGCCAACAGCGCCAGCGCCGCGAAGCTGTGCCGGTACCCACGGTCGCTCTCGTGGGCTATACCAATGCCGGGAAGAGCACGCTCTTCAATCGACTGACGGGCGCACAGGTGCTGCAATCGTCGCGCATGTTCGCCACGCTTGACCCCAAGCTGCGAGCGATTGAACTGCCCAGCCGCCGCAAAATCCTCCTGTCGGACACGGTGGGCTTCATCCGTAATCTGCCGCACACGCTGGTCACCAGCTTTCGCGCAACGCTGGAGGAAGTACAGCAGGCCGAAGTATTGCTGCATGTGCGCGACGCCTCGTCCACTTACGGCGAGGAACAAAAAGTGCAGGTGGAGCGCGTACTCGGCGAACTCGACGCGTTGAAAAAGAACCGCGTTGAAGTGCTGAACAAGATCGATCTGCTTGAACCACATGAACGCGAGGGGCTGGCATCGCGCGGGGAAATTCTCGTTTCCGCGCAAACTGGCGAAGGCACAGAAGCGCTGCTGGCCGCAATCGATGCCGCGCTGCTCTCTGATCCGCTCATCAAGGCCGAGCTTCGCGTCCCGCAACATGAAGGCGGAGTGCTGGCCACAATTGAAGCGGGAATGGTGATTCACAGCCGCAACTACGAAGGCAATCTCGTCCACCTGTCAGTGACAGGACCAGCGTCATTGGTTGGACGACTCAACGCCTTCCGGCTGCGCTCCGCTTAATCCGCCATCAACGTTGCCTGCACTACTATGGGCTCAAAGGAGTCGCGATGGATTCCGCCGCACACAACAATTCCCCCACCATCACAACGCTCGCTTCCCGCGAGGTCTACCGCAACCGCTGGATGCGTGTGCGGGAGGACGAAATCCTGCGTTCCAACGGCGAGCGCGGTATTTATGGCGTCGTTGATAAGCCCGATGCCGCATTGGTTCTGCCGATCGATAGAGGCCGCATCTGGCTTGTGGAGCAGTATCGCTACACGGTGCAGCAGCGTGTACTGGAGCCGCCGCAAGGCGCCTGGGAAACCAAGGAGGGAACGCCGGAAGAGCTTGCCCGCGGCGAGCTTCGCGAAGAAACCGGCTTGCTTGCGGGTCGCATGACCTACCTTGGCTGGACCTGGATCGCCTATGGTTACAGCAGTCAGCGCATGCATGTGTATCTTGCCGAAAAGCTGACCGAGGGAGAGACCGACCGTGACGCGGAAGAACATGATCTGGTCGTTCGCTCGCTCACCGTGGAAAAGTTCGAAGAGATGATGAGAACCGGTGAGATTCGCGACTGCTGCACACTGGCGGCGTGGAGCCTTTACCGGCTTTGGAAAGCGGAACAAAAACAGTAAGGGCCGCGACGAATGCCACGGCCCTTGACTCACTCGCCCTGAAACAACGCCTCACCAGATCTGCACGCGGTCCTTCGGCGCAAGATAAAGCTTTTCGTCCGGCTTCACATCGAAAGCGCCGTACCAGGCATTCACATTGCGCACAGTGAGCGCACGCCATGGACCCGGCGAGTGTGTGTCTGTCAGCACCTCATCGCGCAGCGCGGCGTCCCGCATCTTCACAGCCCATGACTGCGCAAAGGCAATGAAGAACTGCTGGTCGCCGGTGAAACCATCCATCTGCGGTGCAGGCTTTCCCTCCAGCGACTGGTGATATGCGTCAAGTGCCGCGTCCAGTCCGGCGACATCCGCCAGATTCTCCGCAAGCGTCTGTCTGCCGTTCAAAGAAAGATCGGGAAAGACCTTGTAGGCATCATATTGCGCAACCAGCTTGGCTGTTTCCGCCTTGAAGTGCGCGAAATCTTCCGGCGTCCACCAGTTGCGCACGCGTCCCTGCGCATCGAACGCCGAGCCTTCGCTGTCAAACGTGTGGCTGATTTCGTGGCCGATCACGGCACCGATCGATCCGTAGTTGGCGGCAGCCGGCGCCTTCGGGTCAAAGTACGGCGGCTCAAGAATCGCAGCGGGGAAGTTGAGCGCGTTTTGCAATGGCAGGTTCACCGCGTTGATAGTCTGCGGCGCCATTTGCCATTCCTTCTTATCGACAACCTTGCCAAGCAACGCGCGATTGCGCTCATATTTCGCCAGTCTTCCGCGCCATACGTTGCCGAAGAGGTCGTCCGGCTTCACCTCGTAGTTCGAGTAGTCGTGCCAGGTCTCGCCATAGCCCACGCCCACATACAGCGAGTCGAGCTTGGCCACAGCTTCCTTCTTGGTGCTCGGCGTCATCCACGTGAGCGCTTCAATGCGCTTGCGGTACACGGCAATCAGGTTGGTCACCATGGCCTCCACCTGCGCCTTCACCTCCGGCGGGAAGTATCTCTTCACGTAAAGCTGTCCCAGATCGTCTCCCAGATAGCCGCTTACAAAGCCAACCGCACGCTGCCAGCGCGGAGACTGCTCGCTTGCGCCACCTAATTCCTTCCCGTAGAAATCGAATTCTTCTTCGGCAAAGGGTTTGGGTAGAACACTTCCATAGCTCTCAATCACATGAAATGCCAGCCAGTCCTTCCACGTATCCACAGGCTGCGATGCCACAAGCGCCGACTCGCCGATGACCGCGCTTGGCTGCCACACGATGAACTGCTTCTGTCGCTCCAGCCCCGCGGCGTGAAAGTATGCTGCCCAATCGAGTCCGGGAGCTTTCTTCGCGAAATCCTTCATGGACCAGGGATTGTTCGCCTTGTGAATATCGTTATTGTCAGCAAGACTCCACTGCACCTGGGCAATCGCGTGTTCAAGCGCGATGACACGCGCTGCGCGCTGTGCCACATGATCAAAGCCGGCAAGCGTGAACATCTTCTCCACGTGCTGCACGTACTTCGCGCGAATTTTCTTCATCGCATCGGCGTCAGAGAGATAGTATTCGCGGTCAGGCATGGCTATGCCGCCCTGCATCAAATAGGCGGTGTAGTGCGCCGAATCGCTAAAGCCGGGTGCTACCCACAGACCGAACAGATTCATGCTGTGAAAGTTGGTCATGTTTAGCGCGTCTTCATCGGCACGCAGCGTCAGGCCCAGTGCCCGGGCCAATTGCTTCCTGTTATGGATTTCAGCAATTGACCTGAGATGTGGCTCGAGTGGTTTGACACCCTGCGCTTCAACTGCAGACTCGTTCATGTACGAGTTGTAGAGATCGACCACCTTGCGCGCCGCCGTCCCTGCCGCAGGGTTGTCCTTTGCCGCATCCAGTATCAGCGTATCTAGACGCTTCTGGTGCTCGTTGTACAGCGGCTCGCCAGGGCTTACTTCGACTCGGTCCGCGGGAATCTTCGCATTCTTTTCCCAGTCTCCGCAGGCGTATTTGTAAAAGTTGTTGCCGGGGACGACTGTCGTGTCCATGTAGGACGGGTTCACGGTTGGCCCGGCTACGTGGTGCCCGGGCGGAGCGGCGAACAACAAAGCGGCAGCAAAAGGAAGACAGGCCGCAACTGCGATGCGGCCTGGTAATGCAACGGTCAATTTCATATGAATTCTCTCTAAATTCACGGCAGAGGCTAGCTTGAACGGCCTAATACGGTTCGTTCTTCGCCTCAAGCCACGCCACAAGAGACACAGCTCATCCTTTGCTGTGCCCTGCGGCATTCAACGGTAAGGATACTTGCTGGCAACTCTTCGCGGACCTTGTCCGTGACCACATACATCCAGTGCGTGACCAATGGCTGGATCACGGATTCCTAGGCGCGCTGATCCACCGGTACCCACGGCTGCGGATAGACGGGTCCAATGTATTCGGCGCGCGGACGAATCAGGCGATTGTCATCGAGCTGCTCGATGACGTGCGCCGACCAGCCTGCAATGCGGCTCAACGCGAAGATCGGCGTGTAGAGATCCACATCAATGCCAAGCATTGCGTAGGTGGAAGCCGAATAGAAGTCCACGTTGGCGTTGAGCTTCTTTTCGCGATTGATATAAAGCTCGATGGCGCGGGACATTTCAAACCACTTGGTCTGTCCGGCGTCATTGCCGAGCTGCTCGCTCATGCGGCGCAGGTGCGTGGCGCGCGGGTCTTCCGTACGGTACACGCGATGACCGAAACCGGAAATCTTCTGCTTGGCGGCCAGCATTCCCTTCACGTGCTCCACGGGATCGACACCGGCCTGATCGATGGCGCGCAGCAGCCGCATGACAGCTTCATTGGCGCCGCCGTGCAGCGGTCCCTTCAATGCGCCGATGGCGCCTGTAATTGCGGAGTGGATGTCAGAGAGGGTTGCTGCGATGACGCGGGCTGCGAAGGTGGAGGCGTTGAGTTCGTGGTCGGCGTGAAGGATGAGCGCGGTGTCCAAAGTTCGAGTGGCGGTTTCCGTCGGTTTGGTTCCAGTCAGCATCCACAGGAAATTGGCGGCGTGGCTCAAAGACTTGTCCGCAGGAACAATCTCCTTCCCTTTGCGGATGCGGTCATATACCGCGACGATCATGGCCATCTGCGAGGTCAGGTTATAGGCCTTGCGCACATTGGCATCGTGCGTATTGTCCTTCTCGTCAGGATCGTAGAAGCTCAGTGCCGAGACGGCGGTCCGCAGCACTTCCA
The DNA here is from genome assembly GCA_028876335.1 of Acidobacteriota bacterium. Lineage (GTDB taxonomy): Bacteria > Acidobacteriota > Terriglobia > Terriglobales > Acidobacteriaceae > Telmatobacter. The sequence goes on along the minus strand of JAGWSG010000032.1, from coordinate 21,158 downwards.
TCGGAGTGGCCGTGGAAGGAAAGCTGCGCAGAAGATCGATGATGCGCTGGTCCAGTTGCCGTGCCTGGGCAAGTTCAGCCTGAAAGGCCCGTAGCTCGGTTTGATTGGGAAGCTTGCCGTTCCACAGCAGGTATGTGGTCTCTTCAAACGTCGAGTTCTCAGCAAGCTCATGTATATCGATGCCACGATAGGCCAGTACGCCCGCTTCTCCGTCAATCCAGCAAACACCGGAGTTCGCTGCGACAATTCCTTCCAGTCCTTTTCCAGCCGTGGCCGTCGACATGTAGATTCCCTCTCTTTGGTTTCAATTTTCGTATGTATTTAACTGCGCGCCGCGTGGTTTTCAGGCAGATTCGGCTGCAGCAAAAGCAGTAACGTCCTTTATAGCCCAGCGATTCCATGCTTGTCACGGCAGGCGTACCGTATGGCAACGCGGCGGCGCCGGCCCGGTCCCGCGGCCCAAAGCAGGCCGGAACCGGATACCGAGTTCCCACACTTCCCCAATCTGTTCTATAGTCTGGACATTCCCAGGCGACCAGCACCCGTGCTCGCTGCCGGGGGAGAGGTGCATATACATCTCGATCCCATCACGACAGGAGTTTCAATCGTTCATCTCCCAGACGTGGCTTCAAACGGATGCAGTTTCAAATACCGCACCGTTTCAGCGCTTTGATCCAGCCACGATGAGGAAGGAAGGAAACCCCCTATGAGCGACTTCGATAATCCCCCCCGATCATATTCCGGCGCATTTCTGGCGGTTATGGCCGTTGCGCTGTTAAGCGGCCTCGGCGGCCTGGTGTGGAACTACATCTTAAGTTCACGCATCTCGCACCAGGAAACCGAACTTGTGAACGCAACCCAGCAGAACGTAAAACTGGCCGCTCAACTGCATGAGACAAATGCTCGGTTGACCGTTGCCACAGAAGAACTCGGTAAGTCGCTCGGATTAACCCAAAAGCAAATGGAACAGCGCGCGCAGGACCTGATTGCCCGCCAGAATGCAAGCGCGCAGAAACTGGAAGCCCAGCAGAAAGCCACGCAGCAGCAGGTCAGCAGCGTTTCCAGTGACCTGACGAACGTGAAGAGCGATGTGGGCGGCGTGAAGACTGATCTTGGCAAGACGCAGACCGACCTGCAATCGGCCATTGCGCAGCTCACCTCCATGAAAGGCGACCTCAGCGACCACACAAGCCTGATCGCCCGCAATCACGATGAGCTGGAAGTGCTGAAGCACAAGGGTGACCGCAACTACTACGAGTTCACCCTGCTAAAGGGACAACGCAAGCCCGTAGGTACAGTTTCGCTTGAGCTGAAGAAGGCCGATCCGAAGCACAATCGCTTCACGCTGGTCATCTTCTCTGACGACAAGGGTTACGAAAAGAAGGATCGCAACACGAACGAGCCTCTGCAGTTTTATTCGGGCCGCCAGCCCATGCTGTATGAGGTGGTCGTGAACGCCATCCACTCCAAAAAGCAGATCTCCGGCTATCTCTCAGCGCCCAAATCTGCGCCCGTTCCAGCGGCTATCGGACAGTAATCGGTCCGGTGTAATTCAGCTTAAGTGCGGGCAGATAGCGGAATGCGAACGTATAACTGATGTCCTTGCGCGCGTCCCACTCGTCCTTGGTCAGCCGGAATGAGGAAACAAAGGTTCCCTCCACCGTCTGGCCGGGGTCGAGCGTTGCATCGTACGACAGCGGGGTTCCCTCCCACTGATTCAGATCCGGATACGCAACAAAGAGCCGCTCGTAGCTCTTTCCCGGAGCTGCGCTGCTGGAGTGAACAGCGTCTGGCAAGGTGGCATTCGTCATAATCTCGTGCAGAAAGATCGGATTCTTGCTCTGGTTATGCAGCCGGACCTTGGTAAACACCAGCACCTGGTCGAAAGTATCCTTCGGAATGGATGTTCCGCTCGCGTCGAATGCAGGCGTTTCCACGTGCATGGGATGCGTCCAGACTTCAAGAATTTCCCCGGTGGCCGCCGGGGGCTTCTCTCCGCCGATCACATAGGCAGCAAGGGCAACCGATACAAGAATGGCCGCCACAATCGACGCCCAGACAATATGGCTGGTACCCCGTGTGAACGACTCACCCTTGGCGGCGTCGTCCAGCTCTTTTCCTGATTCCTGACGTAGAAGGCTCATAGCGCACCTAATCTTAGCTCCCTTTTCATTCCATAGACTATGCAATCCCAGGAATGTTGGACCTGCCAACCGAATTGCATCCTTTTTGCGGCATTTCCCGTGTCCCAGTCTGTGAGCGTAAGCACCATATCCCGCAACGCTCCCATGCTAGCCTGAGATTTGTTGAGCCCACAGGAGACCCCACCCGCATATGAGCACCAAGCATAAAGTCACATTGATTCCCGGCGACGGTATCGGCCCCGAGGTCACCCAGGCGGTTGTCCGCATTCTTGAGGCCACTGGCGTCCAGTTCGAGTGGGAGCGCTACGCCGCAGGTGCTGAAGCCTTTGAGATTTTTGGTGAGTACATTCCCGCGGCGCTCTATGAATCCATCGAGCGGAACAAAGTGGCGCTCAAAGGACCGGTCACCACGCCCATTGGCGGCGGATTCAAAAGCATCAATGTAACGCTACGCAAGAAGTTCGACCTCTATGCTAACTTCCGGCCCATCAAGAATCTGCCCGGTCTGGTGACAAAATTTCCTGACGTAGACCTGATCATCGTGCGCGAAAATACCGAAGGCGAATATGTGGGACTCGAGCATGAAGTCATTCCCGGCGTTGTTGAAAGCCTGAAGGTCATCACGGAGAAAGGCTCCACGCGCATCGCACGCTTCGCCTTTGAATACGCCAAAAAGCACGGCCGCAAGAAGATCCACTCCATCCACAAGGCCAACATCATGAAGCTCTCCGACGGCCTGTTCCTGCGCTGCGCCCGCAAGGTGGCCGAAGAGTATCACGACATCCAGTACGGTGAGCACATCATCGACAACACCTGCATGCAGTTGGTCATGAATCCCTGGCAGTACGACACGCTGCTGCTTGAGAACCTCTACGGTGATATCGTCAGCGACTTGTGCGCGGCATTTGTAGGCGGTCTCGGCCTCGTTCCCGGAGCAAACATCGGCGCCGACTGCGCCATCTTTGAGGCAGTACACGGTTCCGCACCGGACATTGCCGGCAAAAATCTCGCCAATCCAACTGCATTGCTGCAGTCCGGCGTTCTCATGTTGCGCTATTTGAATGAAGAAGCAGCGGCCGACAAGGTGCAGCGGGCACTTGAGATCGTGTACTCGGAAAAGAAGACCCTCACCCGCGACGTGGGCGGCACGGCCGGCACAAGCGAGTTTGCTGATGCCGTGCTCGCGGCAATGGAGGAACTATCCACTATCTCCTCATTTACGATCTAGCCGACGACTATCTCGCCCGCCGCGGCGAGTTCCGTGCCGAGCATCTCTCCATGGCGTGGGAAGCCAGCGAGCGCGGGGAGCTTCTGCTCGGCGGCGCCATGGGCGATCCTCTGGACGGCGCGATGCTGCTCTTTCAGAGCGACTCACCTGCCGTCGCCGAGTCCTTCGCGCAGCGCGATCCCTATGTCCTCAATGGCCTTGTAAAAGCATGGCGTGTGCGCCCATGGACAACCGTAGTGGGTAGCGGTGCGGCACAGCCAATCCGGCCCTGAAGATATAGGATGCTCCTATTCCGTCCGTCACAAAGAAACGGATATGTACGCCTCAGCTACGATGCCGTTTCTTGATTTGACGTACGATGAGGAGCGCGAAAATGCATCAGATTTCCTGGCGTGGCTGGCTGGCGGCCGCGACCATCTTCTTTGCTTTGGTTCCCTCTGCGCAGGCTGCAATCAACGTCACCCTCGATGTGGACGCCACGCAGACGCCGGAAAAGATTCTGCACGTACGTGAAACTATCCCGGTTACACCGGGCGATGCAGTGATCTACTACCCCAAGTGGATTCCCGGCGAGCACGGTCCGGATGGGCCCATTTCAACGGTTACGGGCCTCCACTTTTACGCAGCAGGCAAGGATCTGACCTGGCATCGCGATCTGGTCGATGTCTTCACGTTTCACGTGGAAGTTCCCGCCGGCGTCAACTCCATTGAAGCCAAATTCGACGAGATTGAGCCCGAAGGCTACTCCGCCACAGACAAGCTGATGGTGCTCGAGTGGAATCAGGTCACGCTCTATCCGGCGGGCACACCTGCGCAGGAGCAGAATTTTAAGGCCAGTCTGAAGTTGCCTACCGGCTGGAAGTATGGAACACCGCTGCACATCGCCAGCACGGATGGAGACACGATTCACTTCAAGCCGGTTTCGCTCAACCGGCTCGTGGATTCACCGATCATGGCCGGCCAGTATTACCGGGCCATCGACATCACCCCTGCCGGCGAGCCCATCCATCACGAGCTGGACCTGGTGGCTGACAGCGCCGTAGCGCTCAACATCAGCGACAAGACGCGCAAGGAGATGACGCAACTGGTTGCCGAGTCCGGCATGCTCTTCGGTGCACGCCATTACACGCAGTACCATTTCCTGCTCGCGCTCAGTGACCACGTGGCGCACTTCGGCCTGGAGCATCACGAATCAAATGACAGCCGTCTGCCGGAGCGCACCTTGATTGGTTCGAATCCGGGAGCGGACCTCGGCGGCCTGCTGGCACATGAATTTGTGCACTCGTGGAACGGAAAATTTCGCCGTCCGGCAGACTTGTCCACTCCTTATTATGAGGAGCCGGAGAAGACCGATCTGCTGTGGGGCTATGAAGGCCTGACCGACTATCTGGGCCCTTTGCTCGCAGCGCGCAGTGGTCTGTGGTCGCCCAAAGAGTATGAGCAATACCTTGCCGGTATCGCGGCCTCACTGGGACCGGGACGGCCGGGCCGCACCTGGCGGCCATTGATTGATACGGCCACCGGCGAGCCGGGCATTCATGCGCGCGGAGGCTGGTTCAACTGGATTCGCGGCACCGACTACTACGACGAAGGCGATCTGCTCTGGCTGGAAGTGGCCACCATCATTGCGAAGCAGACTGACGGCAAAAAATCCATCGACGACTTCTGCCAGAGCTTCCACGGAGGCTCCAACAATGGCCCCGAGCTCAAACCCTACACATTTGAGCAGCTCACGGCCGCACTCAATGCAATAGCACCGTATGACTGGGCAAAGTTCTTCACCGAGCGACTGGAGTCGAAATCTGCTGCAGCCCCCACCGGCGGCATTGAAAATGCAGGCTGGAAGCTTGTGTTTACCTCTGAAGAGCAGAAGCCGTTTGGACACGACGTGCCACCGGCCGACAACTACTCCATCGGCCTGCAACTGCGGCCCGATGGCACCGTGGCCGATTCGATTGTTGGTTCGCCTGCCTACCAGGCCGGCATCACCAGCAACATGAAAGTGCTCGCGGTCAATAGTCGTCTCTTCAAACCGGACTACCTGACCGATGCCATCAAGGCATCGAAGGACTCCACCGAGCCAATTACATTGCTGGTTGTGAACGACGAATATGTGCGCGCCGCAAAAATCGACTACCACGGAGGCGAGCGCTTCCCGCACCTGGTGCGCAATGAGTCTGTTCCCGACGGAATGGCCGCGCTGATAAAACCGCGCGCCGCCGCGGAATAGACAAATGCGGCAATCAAACCGGGCGGCATCTGCGATTGGATGCCGCCCTCAACCTGTCTTTGGCGTCTATTCGAGGCTGCAGCCAGCCGCTGCCCTGCGCCACAGGCTCACCACGCCTTCGGTGTAGCCACGTTCTTTATCCACAATGGGCGACGCGCTGATCTCTACACAGATTTCTTCACGGTTGCGGTTCAGCACAGTGGCATTTCCCTTTGCCGGGCCGTGCAGTGCCATTTGAAAACTCAAGGGCGAACCATTTCCGCTGCGATAGCAAACGATGGGGATCTTCCGCTCCAGAATCTGACCGATGAGTTCGCCTGCTCTCCAGCCAAAGATGTCTTCCGCCGCAGGATTCACGCTTCGGATAAATCCCAGTGAATCCGTGACAATAATCGCCTCCGCCGCCGAGCCCAGTACGCTCTCCATCCAGTTTCGCGCGGTCTGCGCTTCTTCATGCGCCATAACCGCCTCCGTTACATCAATCGAAATGGAGCGGATTCCAGTCCTCGTGCCGTCGCATTCGCGAATGAACGACCGGTGAATCTCGAATGTCCTGTAGCCACGGACCGTGTAAAGCGTACGCCGAATCACGGGTGGCGTCTGCCCCGATTGCATCAGGGAGTGGAATTCTGATTTGTTTGCAGATTGTTCTGAAACAGGCATCTTTTCCCATACCGTCTGGCCCACCATGGCCGCACCACTCCCCTGCAGGTCGCGCGCCTCGCGGTTCGCATACGTCACAACGCCTGTTTCATCCATTTCCACATAGGCAAGAGGAATCTCCTCCAGATCGCACTGTGGAATGATTCCGCCTTTGTGCTCCAACGTATTCATAGCTGCACGCACCTTCACCTAGATTCCCACTGCCTGAAAACTCGTTACCCAGTTCAACGCTTCGGCCGATTCCAGCTGATCGAGCTCGATCAGTTCAAATTCAATTGGAATGCGGAGCATGACCGCCCTTCCTCCAACGGTGATTGTGATCTCGCGATTCTGCGACGCAATGCGCTGCAACTCAGCCATTGCAATTCTCGAATTCGCCCGCTTTTCAAGCACACCCAGCAGCGACGCATCGCTCCAGTGATAGATTGCATCGCCCTTTCGCAGGCTGTGCGTAAGGTGTGCCGAGACAGCCATGATGCAGTCCTGCACCGCCTCCATGCCGAAACGCTCGCTGATTACGTCCAGCACATTGAGGTGAAAAATCGCTACCAGCCCTTTGTCGCCTTTGTCGATCATGCGCTGTACATGATCCACAGCCGCTCCGCCGCCGCGCAGACCCGCCGCATTGTCGTTTGCCGTTGTACGGTCTGCCTTGCGCAAGTGCGCAGGGTCCACATCGTTTTTCCGCTCGCTGCCCCCGGGGTGGAGAAATGCCTCAATGCGCGCACTCAACTGGGCGATTTCCTCCGCAGTATTCATATGCCGGATAACGTCCGAAATCGACGCGGCGCTTTTTGAACTCGCATCGACGCCAAGTGCGGCAAACAGTTCCGTGAAGAGAGTCAGAACCAGCGCTCGCCAGCCGCTCAGGCGTTCGTGCAGCAAAGCATCTTCACCCGCTCGATAGTTCTCAAACTCTTTCAGCACGCTGCGCACGTGCATGATTTTTTCCGCTTCCGGCAGATGGTCGGGCATCTTTCGTGCAAGTGCGCCTACCCTGCCGCAAAAGCTCTCAAACTCCGCCGCATTCAGTTGTCCCATCTGCCGCATTGCGCCATCCGCAAGCAGTGTCAGTGCGCGATCCCCTGCCCCGTCTGCAGGCATGGCAACCTCCACGCCCGCCGGAACGCTCTTTGCCGCAAACTGGACCAAAGACCTCACACGAACTCCAGACATACCTCATCGGCAAATCGCTCGATTTCATGAAGACTCCCTTGTGTTTTCGGTGTTCCATGCCCCTACTCTTTGCTCCTCCGCAAATGCTTCCTTCCTGTACACTGGAGTGTTCGACCACTATGCAAAACAAGCTACCAATTGGCATCCTCGGCGCCACCGGAATGGTGGGCCAACGCTACATTCAACTGCTCGAAGACCATCCCTGGTTCGAGATCACCTGGCTTGCGGCCAGCGACCGCTCCAGCGGCAAGCCCTACGGCGAAGCCTGCAAGTGGCGGCTCGACAGCCACCTGCCCGAGCGCATCGCGAAGATGATCGTTTCCCCGGCCGACCCCACAGGCGCGCCGAAAATCATCTTCTCGTCCATCGACGCACCCATCGCGCGCGACCTCGAGCCAAAATTCGCCGCCGCGGGCTGCGCCGTGCTCTCCAACTCCTCGGCTTTCCGCATGACGCCCAACGTTCCCCTCGTCATCCCCGAGGTCAACGCCGACCACCTGCATCTGATTGAAGAGCAGCCCTCGCGCAAGGAGTCCGGCGGCTTTATCGTGACGAATCCGAATTGCTCCACCATCGGCCTCGTCATGGGCTTGAAACCTCTTGAAGAACGCTTCGGCATTGAGAAGATCTTCGTCTCCACCATGCAGGCCGTCAGCGGTGCGGGCTATCCCGGCGTCGCCTCCATGGACATCCTTGACAACGTCGTTCCTTACATCGGCAGCGAAGAGGAAAAGATGGAAGCCGAGACGCTGAAGCTCTTGGGTCATCTTGACGGCCACGCGGTCACGCCTCTCAACGCCGGCATCACTGCGCACTGCAATCGCGTGCCGGTCGTCGACGGCCACACCGAGTGCGTCTCCATCAAGCTGGCCAAGCCGGCAACGCGCGAAGAGATTCTTGCCGCATGGGATGAGTACAACCCGCTCGCCGGCATGAATCTGCCCTTTGCGCCCAAGCAGCCCGTGCAGTTCACTGATCTGCCGGACCGCCCGCAGCCCCGTCTCGACCGCAATCGCGAACGCGGCATGGCCGTCACCGTGGGCCGCCTGCGTCCCTGCAGTCTGCTCGACTGGAAGTTTGTTCTGCTCTCGCACAACACCGTTCGCGGTGCCGCCGGAGCCACCATCCTGAACGCCGAGCTGCTCCAGAATCTCGGCAAGCTTGAACCTGCGGCAGTGGCCGGCGCACGCGCCTGACACATCCGCACCAGCGTTCATTGCACGATTGGAAATTTGAATGAGTCTGGTTGTGATGAAATTCGGCGGCACCTCGGTGGAAGACCCGGCCGCTATTAACCGCACGGCATCCATCGTCGCCGGCCGCGTTGCCGCAGGCAAAAAGCCTGTCGTTGTGGTCAGCGCGCTGGCCAAAGTTACAGACCAGCTTCTCCGCGCCGCCGCCTGTGCCGCCGCAGGAGACCGCACCGGTTCCCTCGCCATCAGCTCGCGACTGCGCAGCCGCCATCGCGACACAGCCGCGGCGCTTGTCAAAGATCCGCAGGCCGGCGCCGAACTCGGCAATCATATTGACGAACAGTTCAATGCGCTCGATGAAATCCTCCGCGGCCTTGCCGCCATTCTCGAGCTCACCCCGCGCATATCCGATCTTGTCGTCAGCTACGGCGAACGCCTCTCCAGCCGTATCGTTGCAGCAGCCATGCTTGAGCGCGGCATCGCCGCGGCCCACGTTGACGCGCGCGACGTCGTCATCACCGATGCGCAGTTCCAAAAAGCCGTACCGCTCGACTCCGTTATTGAAAAGCGCGCCGAGCAGCACCTCAAGCCTCTGCTTGACGAAGGCAAAGTCCCCATCATGGGCGGCTTCATCGCCTCCACGGAAGAAGGCATCACCACCACGCTCGGCCGCGGCGGCTCTGACTTCACCGGCGCGCTCATCGGCGGCGCGCTCTCCGCCGACGCCATCGAAATCTGGACCGACGTCAACGGCATCATGACCTGCGACCCGCGCGTCTGCCCTGACGCCCTGCGCGTCAAAGTCATCAGCTTTGAAGAGGCCGCCGAGCTCGCTTACTTCGGCGCCAAGGTTCTGCACCCGGCCACCATCCTGCCCGCCGTCAAGAAGAACATCCCCGTCCTGGTGCTCAACAGCAGGAACCCTGACAACGAAGGCACGCGCATCATCTCGCTCGCGCCCCACTGCAAGAGCCCCTTCAAATCCATCGCCGTCAAAAAGAAGCTCTCCATCATCGACGTGGTCGCCAGCCGCATGCTCATGACGCACGGCTACCTGCGCGAAATCTTCACCATCTTTGACAAGCATCAGTGCCCCGTCGACATGGTATCCACCAGCGAAGTCTCCGTTTCGCTCACCGTCGACTCTACGGACAAGTTGCCCGCCATCGCCGCCGACCTCAGCCAGCTCGCCGACGTGAAATATGAAGGCCGCAAGGCTCTCGTCTGCATGGTCGGTGAAGACATTCGCGGCCAGCAGGGCATCGCTGCGCAGGTCTTCAACGCCGTGCGCCACATCAACGTGCGCATGATCTCCCAGGGCGCAAGCGAAATCAACATGAGCTTCATGATCGAGGAAGACGACGCCGACGAAGCAGTCCGCTCACTCCACGCGGCCTTCTTCAAAGATCCGGATCCGGAAGTCTTCGACGTGGAAGCACAAAAACTGGCCACCCAGCCCGCGAGTTGAGGATGAAAATAGCCGCAGCGCTAACACTGCTCCTGCCCCTGTGGGCAACAGCGCTCCACGCAGCTGCACCGCCTTCGCCGCCGCGGCTGGAGTTTGTGTTTGAAGAGGCCGTGACCCTCGCCAGCGACGTGCCATTCGGCAACACGCCTTGGGGCAAACGCAACATCGTGCCCATCACCGGCGGCACATTCCAGGGCCCGGGATTGCATGGTCACATCGTGCCCGGCGGATGGGACTGGCAACTGACAACACCGGGTGGCTGCTTCGCGCTCAAGGCGGACTACATGATTCAGGAAGACGACGGCACCATGATTCACGTCCTGAACCAGGGAACGGTTTGCCAGAATGAGCGCGGTACTCATGAAGCGCTGTTCACCACCCCCGTATTTGAAGCTCCAAAAGGCAAATACGACTGGCTGAATGGCGGCGCATACGTTGGCACTCTGGAAGTTACCAAGGTGGACGGCAAGCCCGCCGTGCACATCCGCTACTATCGCGCCACAAACCCCTAGGCTGCCTCATCATCGTGTGATCGGGAGACTCTGATGAAGATTCTTGTTCTCGGCAAAGGAAAGACCGGCTCGCTCGTTGCGGAAGTTGCACGCGAGCGCGGCCACAGTGTGCATGCATTCGACATTGCGGAAAATCAGCATGCCTCGTCGCTTACCGCGCCCATACTGGCCGGCGTTGACGCCTGCATCGACTTCACCACGCCTGAGGCCGCGCTTGAAAACATGCGCGCCGTTCTCTCGCTCGGCAGCCGCATCGTCGTGGGCACCACCGGCTGGTACGCGCACCTTGCAGAAATGCGCGCCCTCGCCGAGCGCCGCGGCGGCGCACTACTTTACGGCACCAACTTCTCCATCGGAGTACAAAAGCTCTTCCGCCTCACCGCGGAGCTGGCCAAACTCGACGGCTACACCTTCTCCATCGACGAGACGCACCACACCTCCAAGCTCGACGCACCCTCCGGCACCGCGCTCACGCTCAAGGAAATCATTCAGAAGGCACAACCGGACGCAAAGATTGAAGTGCTGTCGCACCGCATCGGCGACGCCAAAGGCGAGCACATCGTCCGCGCCCAGAGCGACCACGACGAGCTTGAACTGCGCCACGACGCCCACACCCGCCGCGGCTTCGCTTTAGGCGCAGTCCGCGCCGCAGAGTGGGTAGCCGGCAAACAAGGCGCCTGGGAATTCCGCGAAATCTTCGACCAGCTCTGAGTCAGCCGCATCCACAAACCCATGTCATCCCGAGCGCAGCCGAGGGACCTGCGGTTGCCGTTACCGATGCCAGCTCCAGCCGACAGTTTTTCTCTTCCACAGACGTGTCATTCAGAGTGCAAGGGGCCCCGAGCGCTTTTCAGCTCGGGGGTGGTAAGCGAAGAATCTGCTTTTCGGGAATTTGGAAAAACGCGGCGGGTGGCGCACCCTTCATCTTTAAAACTCCATCCTAACCCCTGAAGTGGGTGCCCCATCCTTGCATAGCAAGGGTGGGAAGTACGATCTCTCGTGGTGTAGAGCTTCGTCTTTGCTCTCGTTCCCACGCAGTCCAGTATGACTCAACTTCCATGGCTTCGTGCAGCCTGATGGAGGAAAGAAGACGACTCCACATGGACTCGTCTTCACAAGTAGCGAAGGATGAGTGTAGGTGATTCGCACCCACTTTTGGGGTCGGAAATGAATTTTAAGGGCAGAGGGTGCGCCACCCGCCTCAGGTACATGATCTTCGATTCGAAAGTAATAGAAGAGCGACTCCGAACGGCACTGTTGACCCATCATGCGAGGAGGCCTCCAAAGCAGAACCGACAAGATCATCATGCGTGGCGTCCGGGCACGATTCAAGCACAAACTGCAGAAACGGTACGGAGTTTTTCAACAGCTACAAAACAAGGGGACACTTCATGTACCTGTCCAACTCCGGTGCAACTCGTCCCCAATGTCAACATGGACTCACCACACGCTTACTCTACAGGAAGTTCTTTGGACAAATGTTTAATGAGCCAAGATGTGGGGTTTCGCAAGATCTATCACCACGGGTTCGGAGGGTGGGAGTTTGATTTCCCGTGCGTCGAGAATCCCTGATCTGCCAATTGTCAGCAAAATGTATAAGCCGTCAGGATTAAAGCCTGCAAGTGTAAAGTCACCGGCGCTGGCTGTGCCCTTCACTAGGTCGTCGAGGGTGTGTTCAAAATACAATCCCATCAATCTCACATATACTGGTCTTTCTCCATTAGGGATGTTAACCACTTTGCCTTCAACCATTGCCCTTGGCCCCAGAAATGCAGGATATTCGCCAAATGCCAATAGTCCCGAAAGCACCCAAACGCTCGGCTGAAATACATCCACTTCGCGACGAATTATCCCCGTGAAGGGGTCTGAAAGTTTTATTTGATAAATTCCATATGGGATATTGGAAGCAACACCTGCCGCAAATGAATTGGAAAAATCTGTTCCATTTTGATTAGTGAATGAGATTACTTTTATAATGCTGGCGTCAAACCATTTCATTTCGGTGCCACTGTCATGACCAACTACAATGTGAACGATCGCAGTCCGATAGGATAGCTGCAAATAATTCTCAGGAGAGCTTATCTGAACAGGTTGCTCGATTAACTTATTCCCTCGCCGTTCAATAATTACACTGTAACGCCCATAGGGGATACTTTTTGCGCACAATCCACATTCGCGACTGCTACGAAAGGCATGGGCTTCATCTTTACCATTGTCTTGGTTAACAAACTTTGACACAGTATCGGACCCTTCCTCAACCGAGTGCCCTAAACCATCAGTAATCCGAATAGCCACATAACCACGCTTAAGTAGTTCGGTTGCGCCAGCGGTCTGGCAAAGAATTAGCAGCATGAAAATAAATGACCTGAATACGATCACAGTCCCTGTCCTCCCTCAAAAAACTGATGTGTTCAGAAGGGCGGGTGGCGCACCCTTCGTCTTTAGAACTCCCCCTACACCGAAAAAGGGTGCCCCATCCTTCGCTTGAGCGAAGGGTGGGACCCACGCCACCTCGCCGCTACCAGCGCGCCACTCCCGTCAACACCCAAATGATGAGCATCACTCCGAGCACACAATTAAAAACCATGCCGAACCAAAACACCGGAGGCATATCGGAGCGCCGAATCGTCGCAAGATGCAATTCGATGTTTCCCGTCCAATATCCATTCACCACGTTCCAGGCACAAAACAATGCCATACCGGCGCACAAAATTCTGTCCAGCCAGTTAAGGCTGTCCTTGGAAGCGGCCTGCCCAATCAGCGCTAAGTCCACAGCTTCTCCAAGTCAACGGCCATTTTATTCGAAGGATTCATGTCACTTACGTAAACGATTCGCGTCAATCTATTTTCATTCGGAGTAATCGCATACTTGAAATAAAAATCGCTGAATGCAATGAATTATCCTTACGTTGACCGCTCACTCCGTTACGACTGGTCAGCGTCCGGTACGCGATCCGGCCAAGCAAATGAGACGAAGGCCAAAATACATAAAGCGATAATCACTACACTTCCTAAGTGCAATTGAAGTCGGTGAAAGTACACCAAGAAGAGAGGTAGAAAGCCAATCAAAAAACTGGCCAGCATACCCCAGACTCGTGCACTCGGCTTATCCGTCCACGTGGTCCACGCTGCCAGTGCAGGCACAGTTGCGAATAAGACCAAAGCACCCAACGCAAGATACGGTCCAAGTCGCACATGCTCGTCATACCGAGTCATCACTGGTGTTCTCACGGCAACCCAGCCAAAGATTAAGGCAATCGCTGCGAAGTACCCGCTGAAGAGTTTTCTAATCCATCGCACAATGCTGGGATTATCTCAGCTCTTCTTTGAGTCGTCGAACTTCATTTAATCGACTTTTTAGTGAATGAATAACCCCGCCCGTTCAGTCACCCGCCTGCTAACGTTCCCCACACATCACTCCACCCGCACTTCGTCACCAAACAATTGACATCCCTCTCCACACCCAATTACCTTCCGCCCTAACCCATGACCCGCACCCACCAACCCGCTCTCCTCGCCTTCTCCATCGGCCTCGTCGGCCTCGGCATCCTCGCTCTCATCTATGGAGACTTCGCCATGGGCTGGCAACCCGTCGCCCCGTGGTTCCCCGCGCGCACGGCCCTCGCGTATCTGTCAGGCGTCCTCATGCTCGCGTGCGGCGCAGGCCTGCTGCACCCCAAACTCGTCGCGTGGTCCTCACGCATTCTCTTCGCCTATCTCGTTGTCTGGGCATTGCTCAAGGTGCCTGCGCTCATCGTCGCGCCAAAAATTGAAGGCGTCTGGCTCGGCATCGGCGAGCTCACCATGCTGCTCTCCGGCGGCTGGGTCCTATTCGCAACGCTGGCAGACATACCAGACACCGCCATTACCGGCCCGCGCGGCCTGCGCATCGCGCGCTACCTCTTCGGCGTCTCCGTCCTCCCCGTCGGCCTGTCGCATATCTTTTACACGCAAATCACCGCCGGCATGGTCCCTGCGTGGATGCCCGCGCACACCTTCCTCGCCTACTTCACCGGGATCGGCCAGATGCTCTGCGGCCTCGGCGTCCTGCTGCCTCTCTTCCCCGCCCTCGCCGCCTGGGGCGAAACCATCTTCGTCTTCCTCTTCACACTGCTGCTCTGGCTCCCCAAGGTCGTCTCCGATCCCAAATCCCGCCTCAACTGGACCGCCTTCTTCATCTCCTGGATCATCGCCTCCGCCTCCTGGCTCGTCGCCCAAAGCCTGCGCACCCCGAAGGCTGACATCCCAAAGTTTTCCAGCGAGCGATAAACGAACTTCTGCTGCACCGCAGGTGCCGCCCGCTCCATGCAATGCTGCGAAAAGTGAGGAAAAACGCACCTTTCCACTTTTCCCTCACCAATCTGCACTGCTGCGGCCACATTTGCATGAACGCTTTCGCGATCCACGGTTGGAGGCTCAAAACGACGAGGGAAACGTAGACAAAACATGCCGGATTGGCCAGGAGTTGCTCAACATTTCGTTTCCGCGACGAATGTATTCTGAAGGCAATGATTCTGCACCGCGCCACACTCAACGACATCCCGGCCATCCTCTTCCTTGAACGGCTCGCCGAGTCGCAGCGGTACGTGGGCCAGTGGAGCGAGGAGCGCCACCGCGCCACGCTTGCCGGCGCTGACGCCCGCTACTACGTTGCATACGAGGAAGATGGCGCACCTGCTGCCTACGTCATCCTGCGCGGACTCGCCGAAACCTCCGGCTCGCTGGATCTGAAGCGCATCGTGGTCGCCCAGCCCGGTAAGGGCCTCGGCCGCCAGATTCTGAACGAGATCCTGCACATCGCCTTTGATGAGCTTGGCGCGCACCGCCTCTTCCTCGATGTCTTCGACGACAACGCGCGCGCCCGCCATCTCTATGAAAGCCTTGGGTTTCAGTACGAAGGCATCATGCGTGAATCCGCAGAGCGTGACGGTGTCTGGCATGACCTGCATCTCATGTCGATGCTCCAGAGCGAGTACGCCGCGCGCAAAACTCCGCAATAAAAAGGCGTGGCAATAATTTCGCCACGCCTGTTAAAGGAGACTGTGAAGTGTCTTAATTCACGGGCTTTGCCGTGCCGTTCTGGATGCTCTGGTCAATGATCGACTTCATCTGCTGTGCGCGCTCTTTCATTGCTTTTTCCTGCTCCTGCGCAATCTGCGCCTGCACCTTGGCCTGGATTTCCATCTGCTTTGCCATCTGCTGATCAATGTCGATCTTCGGCATTTCCAGGTCGATCTTGGGCGTCACCAGCGTGTTGAAATGCCACTGCATCGCTCCCAGCTTCGCCTGCAGTTCCGCAACCTGCTCGCGGACCTGTGCCAAATCCTTTTCGCTTAATTTCTTGTTGTCTTCGGCCTTGAGCCTGTTCATGGTTTCATTCAGTTCGGCCATCTGCTTCTGCAGGTCCGCCGAGTGCAGAATCTTCGCTGCCTCCTCATCCGTCATTGCCTTGCGCTGAATCATGAAGACACGCTGCTTGTCCGCGAGCTTCTTTGCCTGAATCGCGAACTCTTTCTGCTTGATCGCAAACTCCTTGTTCTGTGCAGCCCACTTCATCTGCTGGTCCTTCGTCGTCTTGAACTTGAAGGCCATCATCCTGCCTGGACCAAATGTGGACTCGAGCTTGGCAATCGTCGCCGGATCGCTGATGACATACGACTTTCCTTCATGCGTGTAGAGCAGGAAGTCACCTTTTGTCATCTTGCGGGCCTTCTGCAAGGCTTCATTCTCCTTGCCGTCAGAAACGATGGTGGGACCATTTCCACGCACCAGGATGTAGGACTCGCCATTGTCGTCTCTGCGAACCATCATGGAGTGCGAAATCTGAATGTGCTTTGGGCTGCCGTCTTCGTCGTCCCAGGTGGCAATCATCGGCTCATCGTTGGTCAACACCATAACGTGGTCGGGTACCGGCGGCGGAAGGGGCGCCACGGCTGGTTCGGGTAGCCCTCCGGGAGCTGGCGGCGCCGGAGTTGCCTGTGGTGCGGGCATCGATTCTTGATCTACCGAAGGCGGTGCTGGCGGCGGGGTTGAAACTCCTTCGCGCGCATCCGGAGGAGGCATTGGAGCCGGTGCCGTTACAGAAGGAGCCGGCGGAGCAGCCGGGTCCGGAGCCACAACTGCAGGTGGCGCCGGCGGCGCGGGCTCCTGCATCAGCGCAGCGGCGCGTACATGGACTGTTGCCAATGCAGCAACAAGTGCCAGTGGAACCAGCACAAGCGCGGCCAGCGCACGGGAGCGCGCGCCGCTATATGCCTGACTGAAAGTGGTTTCGTTCAAAAGCCGCTCCATACGGCGCGAGAGATTTCCCTTACTTGCCATAGCAACTCCTAGTCGAGTGGGGCGCGGTTGCGCCGCGAATTCAAGCAGGACCTGCGCATACGACGCGCGGCTGGCGGCCTCTTCCAGGCCCGCCTTGTCGCTGATCGCCTCTGCCAGATCAGACAGCTTGCGTTTAAGCCACCAGCCCAGTGGACTCAGCCAGAACAATGCGGCATAAGCACCTGCGGCCAGTTGCAGATAGAAATCCTTCTGCCGGATGTGCGAGCGTTCATGCGCCAGCACTATCCGCAGCTTTTCTTCGCTCCATGACAGGAAATCCTCAGGCAGGATTACGGTGTTCCCAATCGTTACCGGCGATGCCACATCGCGGCTCGTGCGCAAATCGAGCCCCAGGCTCAAATCGCGCGCAACTTTCAGTTCCACAGGCGTTGCCCGCAGGCGCAGCCGCATCGCAATCGCGATTCCGAACGTCAGCCTCAGCAACATGGCCAGTGCAATGGCGGCATATACCATCCAGGCCGCGCTCGCCGCGGTCAGC
Organism: Acidobacteriota bacterium; assembly: GCA_028876335.1. Classification (GTDB taxonomy): domain Bacteria; phylum Acidobacteriota; class Terriglobia; order Terriglobales; family Acidobacteriaceae; genus Telmatobacter. The sequence goes on along the minus strand of JAGWSG010000032.1, from coordinate 3,724 downwards.
TTTGGAAAGCCGAATCCGCGCGCTTTGGATACCTTTGCGGACACCGGACTCAAGCGCGCGTCCGGCGAAGTCTGCAACGAAGCCTTTGAGTCGCCGCGAGGAGCCGTCACCGCATCTCCATCCACAGTCAATTGGCTTTGCCTCGCAGGACTTTGGTATCTACTTTCTGAAAGCAATTCATTGGCCGCAGCCGTTTTGGCCTGGAACTCCGCCAGCTCCGCTTCGCTCACACTTGCGGCCGGCTGCAAGGCCTGTTGTTCCGTGCGCTTATTGGTTGTTACCGCCTGCCGCGCTTCCGTCCAGATGGATTGCGACCACTGTGTAACCCGTTCAGGCACAGCGACGGCAAGATTTGCAGGCATCCAATTCCAGCGAGCCGCCGCGGACATGAGCAGAGGCATGATAAGAGCCGCACACAACACCACACCCCACGCGGACTTCAAAACAACTACGTTCTTCACGCCAAATACACGCAATCCGGCCAATACAACCACGGCAAAAAACAGCGCACGAAGTCCCGACTCAATCATGGGTGAAATCACGACCGTCCTCCCTTCTTCGCTTTGCCCCCGTTTTTGGCTTCATTTTGCTGGGCAATTGCTATCCGTTCGGCCAGCCTTTCCAGCTCTTCTTTACTCAGCGCCTTCGAATCCACAAGTCCCGCAACCAACTCCTCCACCGACCCACCGCAAAACCAGTCAACAATGCGCTTAACTGCGCGACCCGCGACGCGCTGGCGCGTTTGAACTGGCTGATAAATAAACGTGCGCTCATCGACGATGTGGCCGAGGTAGCCCTTTTCTTCCAGGCGGCGCAGGACTGTACGGACAGTTGAATCCTTCAGCGGCCGATTGAGTTCTTCGCGGACCTGTTCCGCCGTGACGGAACTCATACGCCAGACAATGGACAGGACTTCCCGCTCAAGCTCGCCGAGCTCCGCTGGATCATGGTGGGCTTCTCTGTTACTCGCCATAGTGTTACTGACTGTAACACATGAAATCCGTAAGCGCGCAAGCAGGAATTTTTCCGGGAATTTAGCCCTTTGCATAAATCTGGATTGACATGCACCATAGGCATAAATAAATTATGCCTATGGCAATTAGGTCTAAGGACGGCATGCCTCCCGGGGCGCTGCCGATGCTCATTCTCCGCGTGCTCCAATCCGGCTCCCTGCACGGTTACGCAATCGCCCAGCGCATTCACTTGCTCTCAAGCGAAGTGCTTGCGGTGGAGGAAGGGCTGCTGTACCCAACACTGCAAAAGATGTTGCTTAAGGGCTGGGTAACGGCCGAATGGGGAATCTCTGAGACGAACCGGAAGGTGCGCTTTTACCAGCTCACCCCTGCGGGGCGCACGCAGTTGAAAGCCGAACTTGCAGGCTATGAACGCACCACGCAGGCCATCCAGGATATTTTGCGCACGGCATAGGAGGGATCATGGTAGAGCTTTGGCGCCGCATTCATTATTTGTTCCATCGCCGCCGGCTTGATGCCGAGCTCGAATCTGACATGGCGTTCCATCGCGAGATGGCTGCAAGCGCGGGCCGGAATAATTTCGGCAACACCCTGCGCATGCGCGAGCAATCGCGCGAGGCGTGGGGGTGGACCTGGCTTGACCGGCTGGGGCAGGACTTCCGATTCGGCACGCGCATCCTTGTGCGCAAGCCCGGCTTCACGCTGATGATTGTGCTGGTGCTGGCCATAGGCATCGGCGTTAACATTGCAGCCTTCAGCTTCTTCAATATGGTGGCGCTGAAGCCGCTTCCCGTACGCGACCCAGCTTCACTCGTGCGCCTCGAACGGCGTTCGTCCAACGCCTACACCAGCGAAATGGCGTATCCATCCTTCAAGTTTTATCGCGACCACACCCGCACGCTTTCTGCGGCTATCGCAGTTTTCGGTGTGCCACCAATGCAAATCGACGATGACATCAAGCCAACGAGCGCATCCTTTGTGACGCCCAATTACTTCACCGAGCTTGGCACTCCAGCGCTTTATGGACGACTGTTTACACCTGGATTGGATGGATCCAGCGCGGATGCACCAGTTGTGATTCTCAGTTACAACCTCTGGGAGCATCGCTTTAACGGAGATCCGTCTGTAATCGGCAAGGTAATCCGCATCAATCGGAAGCCGGCAACGATTGTCGGCGTCACGCCATACACATTTGCGAGTCTCGGCGGGCAGCATCCTGACCTTTGGATGCCAATGGCTCAGCAACCGTACTTTATTGATGGAAGCAACGCTCTCACTGACTGGGACAGTTCAACCGTGCGGATGTGGGGAAGGCTTGCGCCTGGCGTCACGAAGGCTGAGGCCGAACAGGAAATGCGTACGCTGACCAATGACATTCGGCGGATTCATCCCAACGCTGTGTGGGAGAACGAATATCTTCAAGTCTCTCCGGGCGGCCATTTGCAGATCATGCAGCCAGAGATGCTGCGTGTCGCAGTGATGGTTGGCATTCTTACTCTGCTTATACTTGCCGTGGCCTGTGCCAATGTGGGAGGTCTACTTCTTGCGCGTGGCATCTCACGCGAACAGGAAATAGGCGTTCGCGTGGCCATCGGCGCCAGCCGTTCACGCATCTTTCGGCAATTATGTACGGAAAGTTTCATGCTCGCGGCGTTGGGTTCGATTGCGGGGATCGCACTGAGTTATGTGGTACTGCGCATCGCACTCTCCTCATTCGAAGCGCCGGGCTGGCTCACCCCGATTCCAGACGGTCGCGTGCTGCTATTTGCCGGTGGCATGATGATGCTCGCAGTGCTCTTCTTTGGAATCGCTCCTGCACTTCAAATTGCGCGTCAAAAGCAGCGCGGCACACTTATCCGACAGATTCTGCTTGCAGCGCAGGTGGCGGCAAGCTGCGTGTTACTAATTGTGTCGGGATTGCTTGTTCGTGCTGCACAGCACGTTCTGTTCAATGAACCCGGTTTCGGATATGAGAGCACTGTGTCCATTGACCCGCAGTTGGGACATCACGGTTATACAGATGTAGCCGCGAAAACCTACCTGGACGAGATGCAGCAGAGACTCCGAGAACTGCCGGGCATGCATGCCGTTGCACTTGTACGCCTGCCGCCCATGGGACACATTGTTTCTCGAGAGGATCGGGAACTGAGCGGGCGCAAGGTCGCCGTTTATCCCAACTGGGTTTCGCCCAGCTATTTCGACGCAATGCAGATTCCGCTGCTGACAGGCCGTGTCTTCACTCCCGGTGAAAAGCATGTTGCCGTTGTGAGCAAGACCTATGCACGACTGGCATGGCCGAATGAAAATCCGATTGGGAAGAGCATGCCGGGCGAGAACTCGAAAGTAGTGGTGATTGGCGTGGTCGGCGATGCGCATGTGAATGCATTGAATAATGACGATGCACTTGAGTCCTATTACTCCGCGCAACCTGACAATATGCCAGGCATGACGATCATTGCGCGTGCGCAGGGACAGCCCGCAGCAGTGTTAACCGCCGCACGAACCATCAGTGAGAGTCTTGACCCGAAGCTATTCCCTGAGATGAATCAGCTCAAGCAACTCTATCGAAAGATCACAACGCAAATAGAGCTAATTGCGGGGATTGTCAGTCTGATTGGGTTTGTAGCCGTTCTTCTGGCGGGCGTTGGCATCCTCGGAATTGTCGCCTTCAACGTTTCGCAACGCACCAAGGAGATCGCAATTCGGCTCGCATTGGGATCTACTAAGTCTGAAATGTATGTTTCACTACT
>JAGWSG010000031.1 GCA_028876335.1 Acidobacteriota bacterium | reverse complement strand
TTCTTCTTCCGTTTTTTCTTCTCAGGGGGCTTGTTGGTGGAGAGTTCCTTCTTCGTCAGATTCTGTGGGGATGGATAGTCGAAAGGCTCCTTAGATTCGGGGTGCCTCCTGCCTGTTTTGTTTTTGGGAAGCGGATCTGGCATTGAATGGACGAGTTCGACGGTGATGATGCCGTTGCGCACGGTCAGATCCCAACCCCGGTCATGCTGAGTTGAATCCATTTTTGAAAGGATTGCGCCGGGCTTATCGTCAACTGCGAAATATGGCGCAGAGCGGAACATGAACCAGCCACCTGCGGAGAAAGCCTGGTTGGATTCGAAGTCGCCACTGCGGTCAAGCACCACGCGCGTGTTCGACTGCATGCGGAAATCTGGCCAAAGCCAGGTAGTCTCGCTCCATTGCGGTGCAACGATTGTTGATTTGAAAGTTGCCGGCGTCGCATGCGGAGCGCTGTTATGCAGTAGGTCACCCTTGCCTTCGTCGAGTCGAAGACGCACAAGCAGCTTGTCTGTTGAAACCGACTGCGGCAGGTTCCTCTTGGAAGCAATCCACTCCTTGACCAGTTCCCGTTCGTGGTCACGCATAGAGCGCAGTCTTGCCAGAAGCTCCGATCGTTTTGCATACACCCGATCGTATGCATCGCGCCGCTCAGGGCGGGGAATGCGAACGACGGGAGTCCAGACTGGCCGATCGCCATTAAATGGCTTCTCATCAATATTGTTGAAGAACGCACTGAGAGAATAGAAGTCCTTCTGTGTGGTGGGATCGAACTTGTGGTCGTGGCATACGGCGCAGCCGACAGTGAGCCCAAGAAATGCGGCTCCATAGGCTTCTGTGCGGTCGCGCGCAATATTGAAACGCAATTCCTCAGCAATGGTGCCGCCCTCGTTACTGCTTTCACCTAGCCGGACGTAGCCGCTGGCAATGAGCGGGTCAAGTGTCTTTGCCGGCAACAGGTCGCCCGCAATTTGCTCTGTGGCAAATTGGTCGAAGGGCTTGTTGCTGTTGAAGGCGCGGATGACGTAATCGCGATAGGGCCAGATGTCGCGGCTGTTGTCATAGTGCAATCCGTAAGTATCAGCGTAGCGAGCGTAATCAAGCCAGTACCGCGCACGCTGCTCGCCAAATGTAGGCCGCGCCAGCAGATTGTCGACCAGGTGTTCGTAGGCGTTAGGTGACTTGTCGTTAACAAAGGCTTCGACCTCTTTCGGCGTGGGTAACAGTCCGGTGAGGTCGAGCGTCACACGACGGATCAGGGTCGCCTTGTCGGCTTCTGGAGAAGGCTGGAGGCCAGCTTTATCGAGCTTGGCGAGAACAAAATTGTCGATAGCGTTATTTGGCCACTTGGGGTGCGACTTTGACTGCGGAACCGCGGGCCGCTTGGGAGCTTCAAAGGCCCAGTGGGGCCTGTACACAGCGCCCTCTCGAATCCATTCTTTGAGAATGGCAATCTCGCCGGCGCTCATTGGCTTGGCCTGCCCTTGCGGATCCTGCGGCATCAGATAGTGCGGATCGTGCGATTCAATCCGCTTAATCAGCTCACTTTTTTCAGGATGACCGGGCACGATAGCATCGGGACGGCCGGAGCGTTTTTTCAGAGCATATTCGCCAAGATCCAGCCGCAAACCGGCCTTGCGCATCTCCGGATCAGGACCATGGCAACTGAAGCAGCGGGCCGCAAGTATTGGCTGAACATCCTGGTTGAAATCGACTGTTCGACTATTTTTCGCAATTTTTGAGCTGTGACATCCGGCTAGTAGAGAAACACCGATTGCAGCGCTCCCTGCCAAAACTGCACAGAGCAGACGAATGGATTGACTCTTATGCCGCCGCATTTTGAATGATAAGTGCAAAACCGTACGCCTCAATTAGTCAATCAGATTCGAGCGCAAGTAGCCTGCAGTTAGATGGGCCTACTCGGCCTCGAGAAACATCTCAATTGCCAAGTTGGTACCTTGCTCAAACTGAAGTTCGATCAATCGACCCCGGCTGAACTGCCTAAAAAGCCCGGCCTTATTTGTACCAGATTGAATGAAAGAGACTCGAGCGAATTGAGGGTCTGGAAAAACAGCACCAACTAGATGACTAGTCTTTGGCCTGTTTTTGGTTCTGTCAGATCGCTGCTAGCCGCGATCCGACTGGCAAACTCGGCCGGCGTGCGATAGGTCAGAGCGCTGTGAGGAGGACTCACATTGTTTTCCCGTCGCCATGCTTCGATGATCTGTTTTGCCTCTGGTAGTGAAGCGAAGCAGTTTGTGTCCAGACACTCTGCCCGGAACGTTCCGTTGAAGGATTCGCAGAAGACATTGTCTGTCGGCTTGTCAGGCTGCGAAAAGTAGATTTTCGCACCGTTTCAGTAAGCAAGGCTTGAAGGGCGGCACATCGAATGTCAACCGCTGGAGTTTTATCGAGAAGCTATCCAGAGAAAACGGAGCCAGGAACACAGTCTGCGGCAGAACACACGCAACCATCGCATCTCAACGGCCACGGTACGGCGGGTGCTCAGCGACCAGGCTCCGGCTCCGCCGGCAGCCGAATCGCATCTTTATATAGGTGTGAATACAGGCGTGACAAAATGGCTCGAAAATCCCGCTGCCTAAACCCAACAAAATCAACGGCCGGTTCCATGCAATCCGGCCGTGTCAAAACCTATACCTTCTGGTGCAATGTCGTTTTCAAATTCACTCCAATAAAGAACAAAAGAGCGACTATCAATGCCGCGTGGTTCTGAGGCATTGAACTTAACTATGTGGCCTTCCATGACTTGCGCTTTACAGTCCGCACGAAGTAGAAGAGACGAATTGGGGTATAGCCCAATTCGTCCCTTTTTAGCGAATCAATGGCTAGTCACATTGATTGGGAACGGGCCATTGATCTGGCCGGTTTGTCCATTGACGACGTAAATGTTGTAGCAGCCCGGCGTATTGCCTTTGACTTGCCAGTTGAACTGCCATGTGTTGGTTGTGCCGCCGTATTGATAACCGCTTGCTCCGGCACTCGACACGGTGATGTCTGCCGCCGTATCTGTTCCTCCACAGGCATACGGGCCGGATATCTGTATCTGGGGATTCGCGCCGGCACTGTTCACTGCGCTCCCATTTGCACCCGTGTATTGCCAAGTAAGTGGCATTGTCCGCTTCACGTTGAATGCGATGGGCGGCGGCGCAAGGTGAAGCTGCCGGAACTGGTGCCCGATAAGGTGCTCACCTTCGGTGACCTGATGACCGATGCGGTCGAATACGCGAAGACGCATCTGCGCACCTGGAAGGGCTATGACTGGAAGCAGCGGGATTTGATAGGAGACTTCGGTATACGTTCAGCCGCGGAGATTACCTCGCAGGAAATCGACCGTTGGCTTACGGCTAAGACTAAGACACTGGCAAAGGCAAACCGATTTAAGGCCTTCTTCAGCCTTTGTTTCCGGCTCGGCATGGAGAACGGTAAGCTCCAATCGAATCCCGCGCGACTCGTGCGTATGCGCCGTGAAAACAATGCACGACTGCGATTCCTTGGCAGAGAAGAGTATGACCGCTTGCTAACGGTCATTCGTCGTGACTTTCCTCGTCAAGCTCCCGCATTTATCGTCAGTGTGTACACAGGAATGCGTTGGGAAGAACAGTTCTGCTTAGCCTGGCAAGACGTCCGCCTTAGACGAAAGATCATCCGGCTGGTCGATACGAAGACCCCAAATAGCGCGGAAGTTCGATCACGAAACGTACCATTCAACTCCGTTGCGTTGGCGGCCTTGCAGGAGCAGCACAAACTCGTACCGCACGCGCCGGCCGACCTGGTGTTCCCTGAAGCGGGCGACTACTGCCGTTTCTGGTTCGAGCCAAGTCTGGTTGCCGCCAAGGTGAAGGATTACACCTGGCACTGCAACCGGCATACATTATGCAGTTGGTTGGTCCAGGCGGATGTCTCACTGAAGGCGATTCAGGATCTCTCCGGCCAGAAAACGATCGCCATGGTTGCGCGTTATGCTCACCTCGCGCCAAACGACCTGAAGGCAGCAAGTGAGTGCATGGTGTAAAACACAACAGCCACCAGAACAGCCACCAGCCAAAAAGGCCATCTAGAGAAAATCTCTCGGATGGCCTTTAAATTTCTTATTTTCTTGGACTTGGATGGTGCGCCCGGAAGGATTCGAACCTCCGGCCTACTGATTCGTAGTCAGTCGCTCTATCCAGCTGAGCTACGGGCGCATACGGTTCAGGGCTGAACCTCAATTAGAGTAACAGGGAACCGATGTTGGTGCAACGTCGGCGAACTAGGCTGCAGGGGGCGGCTCGGAGGGCGGTGCAGGCACAGCAAGCACCAATTGCTCAACAACTTGCAAACCGGCACGACGGACGAGGCTGGTGACGGTTGCTTCGTTTAAACGCGTGGCGTCGAACTCCACGGTGAGTGTCTCGGCGGCGCGGTCAAAGCGTACTGCACGAATGCCGTAAACGTCCTTGATGCCGGCAAGAGCACGCGCAACAATTTCGCTGGGCTGCGCAGCATAACGGAAAACAACATCGACCGTTGTCATGAAGCCATTCTAGCAAGAAGAGGGAGCTGCACGATGTGACGTCAGAGGCTATTGATGTACTGGCGGATTTCCGGGTCAGACCAATCCTGAGCGCCAATGAACTTGCGCCGGATGATGCCCTTGCGGTCAATTAGGTATGTCTCTGGCCACATATCCGTGTGGTACATGGAGGGCACGGTCTGGTTGGGATCGCGGACTGTGATTAGATCCACGTGGCGCTGTTTGATGAAGTTGGAATACGCATTTGGATCCTCATCAATACTGATGGCGAGAATAACCAGTTTCGGATCGGCACGATGAAGTTGAAGGAGTGACGGAAGCTCTGCGACGCAGGGGCCGCACCAGGAGGCCCAGAAGTTGAGGAGCACGACTTTACCGCGATAATTGGCGAGGTTTATGGAGGTGGAACCGTCACTAATGTTGAAGGTGGGTGCAACTTTTCCCATCTGTGCCGGGTGGTCTCCGCGGTTGCAGCCGGGGAGGGCTACCAAGGCAGCGAGAGAAATCAACGATATCCAACGAGTAAACCGCACACTCCTATAATACGAATTTGTAGCCAAACGGGCGAGACGGCCATCACAGATGTTGGATGGACAGGGAGTATCCGGGGGAAACACGCGGCGATATGGGTACAGACGATACAAGTAATAAAGCTGCCACCGAAGAAGTGCAGGCTGAAGAGAAGGACTGGACGCCCGTTCTGGGTTTGAGCGATGAGAAGCCGGATCCGGACGCGCTGCGCGTGCATTCGGATGTCTTTGAACAGCCCGAGCCTGACGAACTGATGGAACTTACGGTCATTGTGCCCGCGCGCAATGAAGAGGACTGCATCGGCAACTGTTTGCGGTCGCTGGTTGCGCAGTCGGAAGAAGTGTTCAAGCTGGGTCGCGATTGGGAATTGATCGTAGTGAATGACGGTTCGACAGATCGGACCAAGGAAATCGCGCAAAGTTTTGAGGGCGTGACGGTTGTGGAGGCTGGGAAGCTGGAACCTGGCTGGACGGGTAAGTGCAATGCGGTGTGGACGGTGGTTCGCCGGGCCAAGGGAAAGTGGCTGTTGTTTACGGATGCAGACACGATCCACGAGCCGGGGAACCTGCATCGAGCGATCCACGAGGCGACCCGGAACAAGCTGGGAATGCTGAGCTACTCCGCCAAGCAACTGACGACCGGCTGGATCCAGAGGACAATGATGCCGTTGGTTTTCAGTGAGCTAACAATGACGTATCCCTATGAAAAAGTGAATGATCCGAAAGAGCGTGTGGCGGCAGCGAACGGGCAGTTCCTAATGGTGGAGCGGGAGGCGTATCGCAAGATTGGTGGCCATAAGAGTGTGCGTGAACTGGTACTGGAGGATGTGGGGCTGGCGGTTCTTGCCAAGAAGCGCAAGCTGGGATTGCGGTTGCGGTATGCGGAGGAAGAGGTTTCGACACATATGTATCGCACAACGGGCGCGATGATCGAAGGCTGGACCAAGAATCTGGCAATGCTGTTTGGGAATCCTCTTGCGCTGGCGGCGTGGAGGGCCCTGGATTTTGTGCTGTTGTTTGGTCTGCCGATTCTTGCGTATGAGTTGTGGAGCGCGCAACTGGCGTCGAAGTCGTTTACCTGGCTGAGTGTTGGCTGGATTCTGTTGATCATCTGGGGACGGAATCTGTTCCGGTATTACAGGCGGGTGGCGAAGTCCAATTTCGGTTTTGTGGATTGCGCGGTGTCGCCATTGGGGTTGCCGCTTTTTGTATGGCTGCTTTACCGGAGCTGGTTCCAGAACCGGATCCTGAAGCGCGTTGCGTGGAAGGGGCGGGAGTATCAGGGCGCGTGAGTGCCGCGACTACGGGGCCGGAGGACTGAGGAAACGGGTTCAGGAATCGCCGGTCGAACGTTGAGGAATTTGTGGTCAATGAAGGCGTAAAAGTTGAGGAGTTTGTAGAGGATTGCGCGGTAAATTTGTGGATTGCGGATTCTGCCAGATAAGTCTGAGAGTCTGAGTGCGGATTATCCAGGAAAAGGTGGAAAGGTGCATTTTTGCTGAACAAATGGGCCGGCACGTTGCGGAATCCACTGATGAACAGCGGGGAAAGACGAAAACGGAACTGCGAACAGGGAACTGAGGAACGGATGATTTTTTTGACACGGCGGGCCACATTTGCGGCAGCGCACTATTACTGGAACGACGGCTGGAGTGAAGAGAAGAACCGCGAGATCTTTGGCAAGTGCGCCAACCGGAACGGGCATGGGCACAACTACACGCTTGAGGTGACGGTGGCCGGGGAGCCGAATGCGGTGACGGGGTTTGTGGTGGACCTGAAGTGGCTGAAGGATGTGATGGAGCGCGAGGTGCTGGCGGCGTTCGACCATCGACACCTGAACCATGAGGTGCCGGAGTTTGCCAAGACTGTGCCGACGACGGAGAACATCGCGATAGCTGCGTGGCGCCGTCTGGAACCTACGATCAACTCAACGGGCGGTGCAAAGCTGAGCCGGGTGCGTGTGTACGAGACGCCGGAGATTTTTGCCGAATACAGAGGTGAGGCGTGAAGGCGTATTTCGGGCGTCGGTACATGCTGAGTGCAAGCCACCGGTTGCACGTGGATGCGATGAGCGACGAGGAGAATCGCGCAGCGTATGGGAAGTGCAACAATCCACACGGGCATGGGCACAATTACACGATTGAAGTGCTGGTGGGCGGTGCGGTGGACCCGGAGACGGGCATGGTAATGAACCTGACGGATCTGGATGCGGTGGTGCAAACAAAGGTGGTGGAACGGTTTGACCACATGAACTTAAACCACGATCCGATGTTTCTGAATCAAGTGCCGACCACGGAGAATCTTTGTAAAGAGGTTTTCCGGATTGTTTCAGGGGAGTTGCCCGCGGGTATGCTGGAGTATGTGCGGGTAGAAGAGACGGAGAACAATTTTTTTGAGTGTTACGCGGCCTGAGGGTCGCGGCTCTGCCCGGTGAGCGGGCGGAAGGATGGACAGAAATGGCTCAGCCGATTGCAGTGACGAAGGCAGTGCGCAATGCAGGTGCAGGTGAAGGGCTGAGCGAGTTCAGCACACAGGAGATGTACCGCGAGATTTTGGGGAGGCTGGGCGAGGACCCGACACGGGACGGGCTGCTGGCGACGCCCGAGCGCGTGGAAAAAGCGATGGCCTTCTTGACGAAGGGCTACGACCAAAACCCGACCAAGATTTTGCGCGGCGCGCTGTTCGATGTGGACTACGACGAGATGGTGATCGTAAAGGACATCGAGATGTTCAGCCTTTGCGAACATCATATGCTGCCCTTTTTCGGCAAGGTTCATGTCGCATATATCCCAAATGGAAAAGTGATTGGGCTGAGCAAGATTCCGCGGCTGGTGGAAGTGTTTGCTCGCCGCTTGCAGGTACAGGAAAGACTGACGCGGCAGATTGCCGATGCGATCCAGGAAGCGATTGAACCACAGGGTGTGGGCGTGGTGATTGAGGCGCGGCATCTATGCATGATGATGCGCGGAATCGAAAAGCAGCACTCCTCGACCGTGACCAGCGCGATGGTGGGATGCTTCCGGCAGAAGGAGACGCGGGCGGAGTTTTTGAGCCTGGTGCGACAACCGGGAACAGGTAATTAGTTCTGCTGCGGCTCGCGCTGCAAGGTTCCGCCGATGCGCGATGCAATTCCACTCCAAATGATTTCGAGGGTCTCTTCGGGGGCGTTCACTGATACGTCGATCGTCCAATGTGCGATTGAGGCGTAGAGGTGAGTACGCGCCTTGTACTGCGCATTGGCCTGCTCAGGGTACTGGAGCATTGGGCGGTAGGTGGAGTGGCCTTTGGATTCCTGACGCAGGCAGCGATCGATCAAGATATCGAATGGCGCATCGAGAAAAATAATCAGTCCATTCTTCATCTCTTCAAGAACGCGGCGATTTTCCGGCCTGTCGACGATGGCGCCGCCGGGCGCAACGATGACCTGGGAATTCGCCACTGTGGCGGCAAAAATACCAGATTCGTACTGACGAAATTCTTCGTCTCCCAACTTTGCGTGCAGGCTTCTGGCGCTGATGCCAGAGGCCTGCTCCAGTGCTGAATCCGTATCGACAAACAGCCAACCTGCGCGTGCGGCCAACAAAGCGCCTATGGATGACTTACCAGAGCCCATGTACCCTGTAAGCACAATTCGTTGGAGTAGATCATCTGGTTTGTCGATGAGCTGCTCCTGGCCGGATGGATGGTTGGGTGCGGGATTCATTCTGGATGAGTGTACTGCCTGGGCAAGGCCCGATGAAGCGATTACAAAAGAGGCATATCTAATGAAGTTGAGAAGTGAATGGGCAGGGAATTATTGATATACGCGCGGCAAGTGGGTCCATTTGCGAGGCGGATGGCGAGTGCTAAGCGACACGATGCCGGTTTGCGAATGGAATGACGTCTGACGTTGCCTTGACCGGCCTGGGATGCGCGAGGCGAAGTGCGTGCGCAGCTTCAAGAGCGCGTTCAAGGTGAAGATCTTCGTTGAATTCAATTTGGCGCAGAAGTGCCGAATCGATAGAGCTATCGAGGCGCTTGCAGGCGAGACTGGCGAGGCGTTGCCAGTCATGCCACTGGCCCATATGTGCGGCGGCGGTGCCGAGTATTTTGATCTCGTCCGCGTCATGATCGGGCATGAGTTGCAAGAGCGTACGCAGCGTTTTGACGTTTTTCCGGAGACTGTGCAGGTTTTCGTCGTCCGGCTCGGGCCACTGCGCAATTTCCTTGCGAAGCCGTGTGATGTTTTGATGAGCCTTGCTGGCGAGTATCCGGGAATTGCTTTGCCCTGTCGATGAGGTGGAGTGCGTTGAGGTTATTTGCACTTGCCGAGCCAGACCAGAGAGGGCCTTGCGGGTTGGCTTGCGGTGACGGTCAAGGGCCTTTTCGAGGGATCTGATGGAACGTTTGCGGCTCTTGCGGAGGCGGCTTTGCAATTGAGTGAGTGAGTTGCTGCCGGAAGATTGCGGAAGAGTTTGAAGGTTCTCGAGGAAGACATCGAGGTCGCGAACGCGGCCCGCGGCTTTGCGCACAGCGGCGAGCGATTCAACCCATTTGCCGGAGATTTCAGGTGAATTAGCAAGGATGACCTGCACCTGCCGGATGCGGCCTCGCAGACGGTGAATTTCGCGTGGGTCAGGACTGCAGGGAAGATCTTTAAGCTGCCTGCGCAACTGCCGGAAGAGCTGCTGAATTGAATGCGTATCCATCACAATTACCCATTCCGTAGGGATTCTAACTCCAAGTGTGTTGGACCCGCTGTGACGAACAACCCATGGTGTGAACGGACTGTGACGCGAAGGGCGCGACTCGACTAAAGTAGTGAAGTGAACGGGCTTTTGGTGATTGATAAACCGGGTGGGATGACGAGCCACGACGTTGTGAATCGTCTGCGCCGGATTACGGGCGAAAAATCGATTGGGCATTTGGGGACGCTGGACCCGATGGCGACGGGCGTGCTGCCGATGATGCTGGGGAAATTTACGAAGCTGGCGCAGTATTTCTCGACGGCCGAGAAAAGCTACACAGGCACAATTGAGTTTGGCTATGCGACAGACACATATGACGCCGAGGGCGTGTGCGTGGGTGAGCGTGTGGAACCGGCATTGACGCTGGAACAGGTGCGCGCAGCGGCAATTCGCTTCCGCGGCGTGATGGAGCAACTGCCGCCGCCTTTTTCAGCGAAGAAGATTGATGGAACGCCGGCGTACAAGCTGGCGCGTGCGGGAAAACCGGTTGCGCTGAAGATGGCGCGAGTGGAGATTTTTTCGTTTGAGATAACAGGGATGAGCGGCTCTGTTGCGGAGTTTGCGATGCGCATAAGCGCGGGCGGCTATGTGCGCAGTGTGGCGCATGAGATGGGGCAGGACCTGGGCTGCGGCGCGCACTTGAAGAGTTTGCGCAGGACGCAGGCGGGCGTGTTTACCCTTGATGGTGCGCACAGGCTGGATGAATTGGAAGCGCTGGCGGGTGATGTGAATGCGTTGACGGCGAAGTGTGTGCATCCGCGGACACTGCTGCCGGAGATGCCGGCGGTGAGCGGCGACATGTATACATTGGGCAGGTTTCGTAACGGCGCGCAGGCGAATTTGCCGGAGTACTCTGATGCTGAACTGGTGAAGGTGCTTGCAGGGCAGCGAGAGCTGGCAGG
>JAGWSG010000030.1 GCA_028876335.1 Acidobacteriota bacterium | reverse complement strand
GGCGGTTTGTGTTGTGGTGGCGGGGCCGGGGTCGCGCTTGGCGCGGGGATTTGGTAGAAGTGCTGCGCTGCATGATGCGGAGAGCATGCGGATGACGCCGGGGAAGATTGGCGATGCGGCAGCGGCGCTGGTGAGTGGTGCGGATGAGCGTGGGTATGTGTACGCGCTGCTGGAACTGGCGGAGCGGGTGGAGTTCGGGGAGGACCCGATTGCATCTATATCGTTGGCGCAGGCGGTGGAAGAAGCTCCGGCCAATGAAAAGAGGTGCGTGAGCCGGTACTTCTGCTGCGAGCTGGAAGACAAGCCGTGGTTTTACGATCGCGCATTCTGGACTGGGTATCTGGACAGGCTGGTGGCGAGCCGATTCAACCGGTTTTCCATGGCGTTCGGGCTGGAGTACGACTTTCCGCGGGGCGTGACGGGGGATTATCTGCACTTTGTGTATCCGTACCTGGTGGAGGTGCCTGGGTATGAGCAGGTGCGGATACTGCAGCTTGCAAAGCCGGACGGCAAGCGGTTGGCGACGCCAGTGGAGGTAAGCAAGGAAGAGCGCGCTAAGAATCTGGCTGCGCTGAAGTACATTGCGCGGGAGACGGGCGCGCGGGGATTGCAGTTTCAACTGGCGATCTGGACGCATGCCTATGCGTGGACGGATAGCCCGGATGCGTATCACCGGATTGAGGGGCTGACGTCAGAGAACCATGCGACCTATTGCCGTGATGCGCTGGCGATGATTTTGAGAGAGTGCCCGGAGATTCAGGGGCTGACGATGCGTGTGCATGGGGAGAGCGGGATTCCGGAAGGGAGCTACGGATTCTGGCAGACAGTGTTCGAGGCGATCAAGGTAGCTGGACGGACGATTGAGATCGACATGCACGCGAAGGGTGTGGACCAGAAGATTATCGACATTGCCGCGGCAACGGGTATGCCGGTGAAGCTGGGTGCGAAGTACTCGGCAGAGCACCAGAGCCTTGGGTATAACCAGGCGGATATTCGTGCGCTGGAGATCCCTGATGGGAATTTGTCAGCGAATGATGCGAAGCTGTTCAGTCTGAGTAGCGGGTCGCGCAAGTTTACGCGGTATGGGTATGCGGATTTTCTGCGCGAGGACTCGAAGTTCCAGTTGTGGTTCCGGCTGTGGCCGGGGACGCAGCGGCATTTGCTGTGCGTGGATCCTGAGACGATCGAGGGCTACGCGCGGACGGTTCACTTTTGCGGGGCGGGCGGAATCGACTTGATGGAGCCGCTGACGTTCAAGGGGCGCGAGGGGTCTGGCGCGCCGGGCGGGCGGTGCGCGTATGCGGATGCAACGCTGAACCCGCGCTACGACTGGCAGAAGTACGATCTCTACTACCGCGTGTGGGGGCGGAAGCTTTACAACCCGGATGCGGACGCGGAAGTGTGGCGGCGTGCGATGCGCGCGGAATTTGGCGCGGGTGCGGAGGCCACGGAGACGGCACTGGGGAAGGCAAGCAAGATTCTGGCGCTGATGACGTCGGCGCATCTGCCTTCGGCGAGCAATCACGACTTGTGGTACGAGATGCCGGAGAACATGCCGATTGTGAAGGGGAGTGAGCCTTCTCCGTATGGGGATACGCCGACGCCGAAAATTTTCCAGACAGTGAGCCCACTGGACCCGCAGATGTTTGCGACGGTGGTGGAGTACGTGGATGCACTGAACGCGAAGAAGCCGCTTGCGAAGTACTCGCCGGTGGAGGTGGCGCGTTGGGTGGAATTGTGTGTGGCTGATTCGCGTGCGGCGCTCGATGAGGCGCGGAAGAAGGTTCATTCGGCGAAGGGAAGTGCCTTTCGGCGGGTGGAAGAAGATGTGCTGATTCAGCTGGGGCTGGGCGAGCTTTTTGCGCACAAGCTACAGGGTGCGGTGCTGTACGAGATTTTTGAGAACTCCGGAGATCACGAGGTGAGTAGGGCTGCGATCGCGCACTACACGAAGGCTCGTGCAGCATGGGCGGTGATGGCGGAGCGCGCGAAAGTCATCTATCGCGCGGACGTGGGGTATGGGCGGATACCGAAGCGGCGTGGGCACTGGCTGGACAGGATTGCGGGGATTGATAAGGATGTAGCGGCGATGAAGTCGAAGGTTGCGATGCAACTGGCGATGGTGTTGCCTCACAGTGCCGGATCTGAGGCGACGGCAGCAATGGCCGGACTGCCGGATGAAACTCGCGCGCATGCGGTGCACAACGGGCCGGGGCGCTTTGCACCGGGAAAGGCATTGGCGCTTACATTGGACGTGAAGGGCGAACCGGTTGATTCGGTGCGGTTGCGCTACCGGCATGTAAACCAGGCGGAGCGCTGGAATGCAGCGGATACGCACATGGACGGAGAACGCTTCATGGCGGAGATTCCGGCGGAGTATACGCAGAGCGAGTATGCGCTTGAGTACTACTTTGAGCTGGAACGTGGGGGGCGTGCGTGGATGTATCCGGGATTCGACGAGACGCTGTCAAACCAGCCGTACTTTGCGGTGTGGAAGCGGACAACTTAATGCAGGGGTAGTGCAAGAGAAGTGGTTATTTCTTAGAAATACGTTGACCCGCGCGCCTTTATTGGTAAGGATGGGCGCGTTCTCAATTCCCCCCCCAGAAAGTATTTGCTATGGCAACAACACCGGCAGTAACCCGCCCGGGATGGGCGTGGCATACACGCGGCACGTGGAATGCGCGCGAGGACAGAGTGGCATCCGCGGTGTGGCTAGGTATTCTATGGGTCGGAATGATTGCCGGGTTTGGCGTGGATTTTCCGCGCTATCTGCATGAGAATCCGCCGGCACCAGGCGTGACACATTGGCATGCGGTCGTCTTCACGGGGTGGATGATTCTGCTGACAGCGCAGGTCCTCCTGGTACTTAAGGATCGTGTCGCATTCCATAGAAAGCTGGGTTGGCTTCTGGTTGGATGGGCGGGCCTGATGGCGGTGCTGGGGCCCTGGGCGGCGCTGTCGTCTCTGGCAGTCAATCTTCATTTACCAGCGGGGGATACGCCCTTCTTTTCAGTGAACCTGGTCGATATTGGGGCATTTCTCGTTCTATTGGCCTGGGGTCTCGCGTCGAGAAGGAACCCGGCGGCGCACAAACGGCTAATGATACTGGCCACAGTCTCTCTGGCAGATCCGGGATTCTCGCGCTTTTCCGGTTGGATTTGGGCGACAGGGCCGAGTTCTATGCTGGTCTGGTTTTTCTGGGTCTTCTACGGCAATGTACTGCTGGTAGTTCTGATGCTGGGGTGGGACTGGTGGCGTGGCCGGATGATGAAGCAGGCGGTGATCGGGGGCGTGGCATTGCTGGGGGCGGAATATGCAGCGACGCTGCTTTACTTCTGGGGGCCTTGGCGGGCGGCAACAGAGCGCTGGGTTGAGGCGTGGGCACGGGTGATCGGATAGAGGCAGATCGAGTGAAATAGAAGGGACCAAGAGGAACAGAGATGGCAACAGCAGCGAGTGTGCAGCAGTCGAGATGGGTATTGCATTCGCGAGCCAATTGGAGCGCGCGGGATGACCGCAAGTCATTTGTTGTTTGGCTTGCTCTGATGTGGATTGGGTTGCTTTGGGGATTCGGCGTGAACCTGCGCAAGGCTGCCAGTGCTGTGCCGCCTAAGCCGACTGTCGTGTGGATTCATGGGGGAGTATTTGCCCTGTGGCCGGTTTTGTTGACCCTACAGATCCTGCTGGTGGTCGGCGAGCGTGTTGGATGGCACAGGAAGATGGGCTGGGTTTCCGTCGGGTGGGCCTGCGTGATGCTGGTGATGGGACCGTGGGCTGCCGTAGCGTCACAGTCGCAGGTGTTGTATGGGCCTTCATACGATCCTCCGTACCTTGCCCTGCAATTGGGAGACATTTTTTTGTTCGCCCTTTTCTTGGGCTGGGCGGTCTTAACGAGAAAGAATGTGGCTGTGCATAAGCGGCTGATGATTCTTTGCACGCTTCCGTTAATGAATGCGGGGTTTGGGCGGGTATCGGAATGGTTTTGGCCACACACGCCGCACTCTGCGGCGGTATGGTTTGTGTGGAGTTTCTATGGCGAAGTGGTGATTGTGGCGATGATGCTGATTCTGGACTGGTGGCGCGGGAACCTGCTGAAGCAGTTTGTGGCGGGCACTCTGGTGCTGGTTGGAGTTGAGTGGGTGGAGGCGCTGCTCTACTTCTGGAAGCCGTGGCAGGACGTGACCGCTCAGTGGGTTGCGACGTGGGCGCGGCATGCCGGATGACTCAGTATTGCGCGAGCCAAAGAAATGGGATGAACAAGCAACAACGATGGTTGTTGCCGAGCGTAAAACAGTGTAACGAGCGACACAGTCTGCGCCGCGTGAGCCGGTAAAATCATTTGTATATGAGTTCGATTGTGACGAATGGCGCCGAGGACTCGGTGCTGAGTGGAACGCGTTTTGTGAGGGCTTGTCTGCGCAAGCCTGTGGACCGGACACCGGTGTGGTTTCTGCGGCAGGCGGGGCGATACATGCAGGAGTATCGCGAGGTGCGCAAGCACCACACGCTGGTTGAGATTTGCAAGCAGCCGGAGATTGCCGCCGAGGTGACAATTACCGCGGCCGAGAAGCTGGGCGTGGATGCGGCGATTATCTTTGCCGATCTGCTACTGCCGCTGGAGCCGATGGGCCTGGACTTTGAGTTCCAGGCAGGCGAGGGGCCGGTGGTACACAAGCCGGTGCGGACGGCGGCCGATGTGCTGGCGCTGCGCACGGATCGTGCAGCCGATCTTGGCTACGTGGCGCGTGCGATTGAGAAGGTGGCGGCACATTTTCGCGACAGGCTGGGGATTATTGGATTTTGCGGCGCGCCATTTACGCTGGCCAGTTACATGATCGAGGGTGGCGGCTCGCGGAACTACATCGAGACAAAAAAGCTCATGTATACCGATTCCATTGCGTGGAATGGACTGCTGGACAAGATTGTGACTGTGCTGACGGAGTATTGCCGACAGCAGGTGCAGGCAGGCGCAGATGTGATCCAGATTTTTGATTCGTGGGTGGGCGCGCTGAGTCTGGCGGATTATCGCGACTATGCGTTTGAGGCGTCAAAGCGGCTGGTGCGTGCGGTGCAGGATATGGGCGTGCCGGTGATCTACTTTGGCGTGGAGACGGCTGGCCTGTTGACGCAGATGGCCGAGACGGGTGCGGATGTGATTGGTTTGGACTGGCGGCAGCCGCTGGACGAGGGCTGGCGCGCAGTGGGCGAGCATCACGCAGTGCAGGGCAACCTGGACCCAATTACGCTGTTTGCGCCGCTGGAGATTCTGGAGCAGCGCGTGAAGGAGATTCTGTGCGCAGCTAATGGACGGCCGGGCCACATCTTCAACCTGGGGCACGGCATTGTGCCGGGGACGCCGGTGGAGCACGTACAGGCGGTGGCGAAGATGGTCAGGGATTTCCGGCTGGAGGATGTGCGTGGCTAAGCAGGCAGTGTTGTTGCTGGCGCACGGAACGCCGGAGACGGTGGAGCAGATTCCAGAGTATTTGCGCAATGTGGTGAGCGGGCGACCGATGCCGCAGCACGTGATTGAGGAGATTCAGCACCGGTATGGGCTAATTGGAAAGAGCCCTCTGACTGAGTTGACGATGGAGCACGCGCAACTTGTGGAGACTGAACTGGCTGCAAAGGGCGCCCCGGTGAAGGTGTATGTGGGGATGCGTAACTGGCGCCCGTATATTCCGGATGTGGTGAAGCAAATGCGCGCCGATGGTGTTGAGGAAGCGGCAATAATTTGCCTTGCTCCTCAGAACTCGCGCACGAGTGTGGGACTTTACAAGCGCGCAGCAGCGGCTGAAGCCGGTCCGCTGAAGATTGACTTCACTGAAGGCTGGGCGCGGAATTCGCTGCTGGCCGATGCGTTTGCCGAGCGCCTGCGGGTTAAGCTGGCGGAGCTTAAAGCAGAGACAGGAGAGGTGCCTCCAGTTTTATTCACGGCACATTCCGTGCCTTGCCGGACAATTCAGACGCCTGCGGCGAATCCGGATCAGTCACGGCACTGGCCTGGAGAGGGTGCGGATCCGTATGCCCAGGATGCAAAGGCGACGGCGGCGCTTGTGGCAGAGCGTGTAAAGGAGATTCCGAAGTGGTGGTTCGCTTTCCAAAGCCAGGGAGCGAGCGGCGGGCCGTGGATTGGACCGACTGTTGAGGAGACCCTCGACAAGATTGCAGCCGAAGGCGTGAAGACGGTGGTGTTGCAGCCCATTGGGTTTCTCTGTGACCACGTGGAGATTCTGTACGACGTGGACATTGCGTTCAAGGAACATGCGAAGGGGCTTGGTCTCCGGCTTGAGCGACCTGAGTCGCTGAACAGTTCGCCGATTCTTGCCCAGGCGGTTGCGGAACTGGCGGAAGCGGGGTTGAAGCGGTTGGCCTAGTGGGCGCGAGAAAACTGCCGAGCTTTGTCTGGTTTATTTGCGCTTTACTCTGCCGGTTTTTCCATTCCAATTTTGATTCGGGCGCG
The DNA here is from genome assembly GCA_028876335.1 of Acidobacteriota bacterium. Lineage (GTDB taxonomy): Bacteria > Acidobacteriota > Terriglobia > Terriglobales > Acidobacteriaceae > Telmatobacter. The sequence goes on along the minus strand of JAGWSG010000030.1, from coordinate 17,665 downwards.
TTTTTCCTCTGCCGCGTTTCGTGAATTTTCGATAAACTCACATGAATTAAAAGGCAAATCACTTCAGGGTCATCGAACTCGAGTTCGCCTGACGATGGCGCTGCATTGAAGGGCGCGGGGACATAGCAGAGGGCAAGGAAATAACGATGGAATATCCTCCCCTTTTGGAAGCCTGACAATGATGGGAAAAGGCAAAGTCCAAAACCAATTGCACTGCAAGAATTGTGGTGGCAGCAGCATGCGAAGGCTCCCGCGCGAAGGATTCCTTCAGAAGCATGTGCTGAACGCAGTTGGTTATTACCCGTGGGAGTGTCCGGTTTGCCGAGAACTGCAGTACTACCGGTTGCGAGGCAAGCGCCAGCACCGGGAACACGAATGGGATAATGCGGCCGCAAAGGAATTTCGCGTAAGCGAATGAGCGTGGGCAGCCCTATTTAACGCAGCAAATTTTTGAGAATGAAGAGAGCGTTGGCGGGCCGCTCGGCCAGGCGGCGCATGAAGTAGGGATACCACTCGGTACCAAAAGGGACGTAAACCCGGACGTTGTAACCTTCGGCCACCAGCTTGCGTTGCAGATCGCGGCGCACTCCATAGAGCATCTGAAATTCAAAGTGTTCCGGCGTAATGTTGTGCTGTCGCGCATAGGCTTTTGCAGCCGCAATCATGGCTTCGTCGTGCGTGGCGAGACCGTGGTAGATGGGGCTTGAGAGCAGCATGCCGCTGAGCGCGACGTAATTGGCATCGACATCAGACTTTTTGGGGAAGGCGACGGATTCAGATTCCTTGTAAGCGCCTTTGCATAGACGGACGCGGATGCCTTCGGCGATAAGTTGCGCGATGTCGTCTTTGGAGCGGTAGAGGTAAGACTGGATGACGATGCCGATGTGGCCGCGCAAGTCTGGACGCGCGTGCAGGCGGCGAACAATGTCGAGCGTGACCTGGGTGAGCGAGGAGTCTTCCATATCGATTCGAAGGAAGTTGCCAGTGGCAGCGGCATGCTCGGCGAGCTTTTCGGCGATGGACTCTGCGAGTGCGGGGTCAAGCTCGAGGCCCATTTGTGTGAGCTTGACGCTGATGTTGGAGTCGAGTTTGTGGGCCGCGATTTCATCGAGCAGCCGGTGATAAATTTCGGCGGCTTTGTGGGCCTGGTCTGGTGAGGTGACAGACTCGCCGAGCGAGTCGAGCGTAGCGTGCATTCCCTGGCGGTTGACGGCCTCGGTGGTTCGCAGTGCGTCCTCAATGGTGAGGCCGGCGACGAATCGCGAGCTTAATTTTGTGCCGGCGCGTGAGTGCTCACTGAAGCGGCGAATGGCGCGGTTGCGCGAGAGAGCGATGAAGGCGGAGCGGAGGATTGGCATCGCGATGTATCCGGCGCCACAGCTGTACAGTTCGCGGAGGCGCCGAGGAACAGTTTCTCACACGGGATGGTCATGTGCTGTGCGGCATCGCACAAGCACAATGCGAGATATGCGAGTTACTCCACGCGGAACAGTGCGCAGCCGTGCGGGGGCAGGTCGACTTTGAGGGCGCGGGATTTGAGGCGGTGCTTGTCATTCCAGACGTCATAGACGGCGTGGGGCTTGTCACTGAGGTGGAAGATTTGCCAGGGCAAGGTGGATGAGGTGGGGTGATTTTCAAGGTTGAAGACCGCGATGTAGTACTTGCCGTGGACGCCACCTGTGCGCGCATACCAGAAGCGCTCAGGGAACGTGTCTGTCTGGCCGTTGCGCATGGGCAGAATGCCGGGGCCTGTTTCGACGGCGTTCTGATTGAGGTCGAGGACTTCCTGGTTGGTCATCAGGGAGCGGGTGAAGTCGTCGAGCTTGGTGAGGTTGGCTCCCATGATGAGTGGCGAGCGGGAGATGGCCCAGAGGGTGAACTCGGAACGCTGCTCGTCGTGGGTGTAGCGGGACTGGCGCGCGTCTCCCCAGCCGGGGTGCGGGCCGAGGTAGCCCTCGGGAAGCATGTCTGGATCGGGCCACGCGCCGGGTTTGGTGTAAGGCGCCCATTTAGCAATGCGGTCGAACTCGCCTGAAAGACCGAGGGGGAACTCGCTTGTGCCATGATGCTCGAAGTCCCATCCGTCCCAATGGTCGTCGGTAATGCGCCACATCTGGGCGTATTTGGCGACCTCGGCGGCGTGCTCGATGTTTGTGGGGCCGGGCGAGAGGCTAAGGAGGATGGGGCGGCCGGAGTGTTTGATGGCGAGCGCGATCTGACGGATTTCCGACGGGCGATAAGGATGGTCACTGATGCAGTCAACTTTGATGAAGTCCAGACCCCAGGAGGCGTAGAGCTTCATCATAGAGTCGTAATAGGCCTGGCCGGCGGCGTTGTCCTTGATGCCGTAATTGTCTTGGTTCCAGGGACAAGTGGCATTGAGATCGGCTGCGTCTGCGGCGTGAAAACTTGTGCCTGCGATGGGCAGATTCTCTTTAACGACCTGTCGAGGAATGCCGCGGAGAATATGGATGCCAAATTTAAGGCCCTGTTGATGCACCCAGTCGGCAAGCGGCTTGAAGCCGGCTCCGTTGGCCGAGGAAGGGAAGCGATCAATGGCTGGAATGAGGATGCCATTGGCGTTCCAAACGTCTTTGCGGTCCTCGACTGTGGCACCGAACGGGTTCTGCATATACCATCCTTCGTCGATGACGGAGTATTCCCAGCCGTATTTGTGCATGGATGCCAGGACTTTGGTATTGGCGCGATAGTCGGCTTCGTCGATGGTGAGCCCGTATGCGTCCCAACTATTCCAGCCCATGGGCGGGGTGGGGGCGAGTTTGTGGTCTCCTGCCGACAGAAAGGGGATGGCAACGGTGGAGAGAAAAGCAGCGAGAGCAGCGACGCGCAAAAACATGAGGAACGTATATCACATGGGCTGCAGGAGTGCGGAGCAATGATAGCTCGGGTACCGGGCAGAGACGTGCGGCAGAGAATACTGCACAAGGCCGAAATTTCGGCCTATAATGCGGCGCGAATGGAATATTGAAAAGCAGATGCCCATTGCTGACACCTGCTCGACGAGGAGAACGCTATGTGGAAGTCCTTACTGTTGATTGCAGCCGCGACGTCATTTGGATTGGCACCGGTAGCGATGAATTCAAATGCAGGCCAGGCGGCCAAGCACACGCAGAAGAGCGCAGCCAAGGCTGAAGCCGAGCAGCAGGCAAGTGCCAACGCCGAAGCCATGGACAAGGCAAAGAAGCTCTATGAGATGGATTGCGCGCTCTGTCATGGCGATAAGGGACTTGGGGATACCGATATTGCGAAGGAGATGAAGCTGACGCTACTTCCCTATGGGGACCCAAAGGCCGTGGCAGCAATGTCGGATCAGGAGATTTTCGATTTGATTCGCAAAGGCAAAGACAAGATGCCTCCTGAGGCGCAGGCGCGCGCTAAAGACGATGAAGTGCATGATCTGATCAAGTACGTTCGGCAATTGGCCAAGGATAATCCGGCGACGGCGCCTGCGGCGCCTGCGGCTCCGGCGGAACCCGCGCAGCAAAGTCCGCAGTAAAGATGACGGCCCGGCCAGTCTTGGCTGGGCCGTAAGACTTTGTGGTGCATTCCGGCGTTCAACTACAGTGTTGAATGACGGCACTCCCAGTTGGCGGCGCAGTTTGAATGTTGCTGTAAGCTGAATCTGGGAGAAAAGAGATGTGGCGGCTAAAACGGTGCGGGAAGGTGCTAGGCGCACTGGGCGTGTTGTGGTTGGCGATCGCGTCGACCTGTTTAGCTGGCCAGGAAACGGCAAAGCTCGAGATAGTTCACACCGAGCACGGGCCCAATTCCCAAGAAGCACAAGCGGCACATTACCTGGTTCTGGTTTCACTGGATGGATTCCGATGGGACTATGCGAAGCGTGACGCCGCGGAGCATCTGCTGGCGCTCGGCAAAGAGGGCGTGTGGGCTCCGGAGGGGATGCTGCCGAGCTTTCCATCCTTGACGTTCCCCAATCATCTGGCCATTGTGACCGGGCTCTACCCGGAGCACCACGGGATTGTCACGAACCAGTTCTACGATCCGCAGCGCAAAGAACATTACGCAATTCGCTCTCCCAAGGCCGTAACGGACGGAACCTGGTACAGCGGCGTACCACTTTGGAGCCTAGCGGAGATCCAGGGCATGCGCGCGGCTTGTCTGTTCTGGCCGGGGAGTGAGGCTGAGATAGCGGGAGCGCGGCCGACCTTTTATGCCCGTTTTAACGACAAAGTAGATGAGAAGGCGCGCATTCACCAGGTGATTGTATGGCTGAAGCTTCCAGCAGCCGAGCGTCCGCACTTCATCACGCTCTATTTCTCGAATGTGGACCACGCGGGACATTTGTTTGGGCCGGATGCGCCAGAGACGCGTGCGGCTATCCATACGGTGGACGCGCTTGTGGGTGCGTTGAAAAAGGAATTGGACGCGACGGGATTGCCTGTCGATCTTGTAGTGCTTAGCGACCATGGCATGGCCGAGGTGCAAGGCAACTGGATCACACTGGACAAATTTGCCGACCTGAAAGGGTTCGAGACCGATGGCGGGCTTTTGTACAGCGAGAAAGAAGAGGACCGGGAGCGGGTTTATAACCAACTGAAGAAAGCGTCTTCTGACTTTATTGTGTACAGGCGTAAGATGGTCGCGGCAAATTTGCATTACAACAGCAATGCGCGGGAGGGTGATCCGGTAGTGATTCCGACCGGTCCATACATGATTCGTGCGCATGGGCCCGCAGCGGGGCAAACGGAGCTGAAGCTACCTGCGGGAATGCACGGCTATGACCCGGATACGATGCCGGAAATGAAAGCGATTTTTTTTGCGGCCGGGCCTGACATCAAGCAAGGTGTGACGGTAGGCCCGTTTGAAAATGTGAACCTATATCCCTGGATGGCACATCTTCTCGGTCTGCACCCGGCAAAGAACGATGGGAGCCTGAACGTTCTTGCTGGGACATTGCGCGATAACGGCGATGTTCGGGGGAAAGAGGATTGAGCTTCGGATGAGTGTTGTTCTTGGGATTGATGGAGGAGGCACGCGGACACGTGCTTCTCTTGTTGACGGTGAAAACGTTCTCGCGTTCGCGGAGAATGGTTCCATCAAACGATTGCGTGTGGGGCCTGAAAAGGCGGAAGTAAATCTTCGCTGGCTCCTGAACGAGGTTTATAGACAGTCAGGCGTGAAAGATGTAGTCGCCGCATCTGCAGGTGTTGCCAGTGCGTCAATGCCCGGAGTGGCGAAGTGGATTCAGGATGTGCTTGCGGAGTATGGTGTGACGCGGGCGGAAGTGGTGGGCGACGAAGTGATTGCCCTGGACGCTGCCTTCAAAGGTGGACCTGGCATTTTGCAGATTGCGGGCACAGGATCAAACTGCATTGGTCGTACGGCAGACGAAAAGCGTGAGTGCGCAGGCGGCTGGAGTTCACGGCTGGGCGATGAGGGGTCAGGCTACTGGATTGGATTGCATGCGGTGCGGAGCGCGTTGAAGGCGTATGACCGCGATGAGCCAACGAAGGTTCTGGATACGGTTGGCAAGCTGTGGGGCACATCAACCATTGAAGAGCTGGTGAACCTGGGCGACAGCACGCCGGGTCCGGATTTTGCAGCGTTGGCGCCTGCCATAAACCAGCTGGCCGAAGCTGGAGATAAGGTGGCGATGGGAGTGTTGCAACAGGCAGCAGCGGACCTGGTGGATAGTGTGCTTCTGGTGAGGGAGAAGATTCGCCGCAAGCACGGCGTGACCGACGAGGTGCCTGTGGCGTGGATTGGCAGCGTAATTGGAAAGTCGCGCCTGGTGCGCGAGCCGTTTTTTGCGGGATTGCGTGCGGCTGCGCCGAATATGCCGGTGCGCGAGTCGGAAGTGGCGGGCATTGAGGGCGCAGTATGGCGCGCGCAAAGGCTGGCTGATAAAGCCTAAGTCCACGAGTGAGCTAGCTTGCCCTGCACAAAAGATGCGAGCAGTCCCCCGGAATCATCCACGGCGACAAGATTGGCAGCACCGCCTGCGGTGATCGCTCCGGAATGCTCCGTTAAGCCGGTCATGGCGGCGGGATTTGCCGTGAGCAGGCGCAGGCCGTCGTCGAGACTTGCGCCGGTAAATAAGATGAAATTTGTGAGTGCGCGGTCCAGTGTGAGGACGCTGCCGGCGAGAACACCGTTTGCCATGGCGCGTCCATGGGCAACTTCGACGGAGAATCCACCCAACTGATAGGTGCCGTCTGACATGCCGGTGGCGCTCATGCCGTCGGTAATGAGGATGCCGCGCTCCGGTCCCTTGGCGCTCCACCAAAGTTGAACGAGTTCAGGCGCGGTGTGAATACCGTCGCAGATGAGCTCGGCGAAGAGAGACTTGTTGGTAAGAACCGTGCCGAGAATGCCGGGCTCGCGATGATCGAGCGGACGCATGGCATTGAAGGTGTGCGTGGCACTGACGGCTCCAGCTCCGATGGTTTTTTTGGTATCGGCGGCCGTCGCATCGGAGTGACCTACGGAGACGCGGACACCGCGCGCGGAGGCGTGAGCCGCGAGTTCGGCGGCGCCGGGTAATTCGGGCGCGAGTGTGATGAGACGGACGCGCCCTTCGGCGGCGTCAAAGATGCGATCGAACAGAGAGATGTCCGGCGCGAGCAACAAATCCGGGGGATGCACGCCTCGCTTGGCATGCGAAAGAAATGGACCTTCAAGATGAATGCCAATTGGCTGTGCCTGTCCAGGTATCGGAGCGCTGGCGATACGCTTTGCGATGCCTTCAACTGCGCGAAGCGTGGCGTCGACCGTGGCAGTGACAGTGGTGGCAAGATAGCTTGCCGTGCCCCGCGTGGCCAGGAAGCTGCCCACGGCGTTAAGGGCATCAGGCGTACCTTCCATGACGTCGTGCCCGGCGGCACCGTGAATATGTACGTCAAAGAATGAGGGTGCAAGCGTAGCGTTGGGTAGATCGATATGCTGCGCGCTTGTGGGAAGTGACTCCGCTTCGCGGGAATCCAATGAGGCGATGCGGTTGTCTTCGATGACGACGACGGGATTGGAGACAATGCGGCCGCCATTCAAGAGACGTTTGGCGGTGATAACGGTGCGCATGAGACTCATTATCGCAGTCACGGCTAGAGAGTGCCGTAGGGGAATTGTTACACGCCTGTGACGCGCTGAGGAAGGCGATTTTGCTATTGTTCTGGCATGCAGATGCGAGCCTATTCTCTGATTGCCTTATCTCTCGCGGTCGTCGCGGCCATGAACGTTTCGGCGCAGACCAAGAACCTTCCCACCAGCAAAATGCTCACAGAACCTGTGCCCGGTACACCGCAGAGCATCAACAGTCTGCCGATGTCGATGGCAACGTCGCCTGACGGACGCTACGTGGCGACGGTGAACGCAGGCTATGGGACGTATGAATCGGATTACGACCAGTCACTTGCGGTGCTGGATACGCGAACGGGCAAGGTTGAAGATTTTCCGGATTCGCGCACGCTGGTGCAGGCAAAACAAACGCTCTTCTCGGGATTGGCGTTCAGTCGCGACGGGAAGCATTTGTACGCAAGCATAGGTTCCATCAGTGATCCGCTGGGCGAGAAGAAGGGTGATACGGGCAGCGGTGTTGTGGTCTATAGATTTGACGCAGGCAAGATTTCCCCTGAGCGGATTCTCAAACTGCCGCTGCAGCAGCTTGCTCCCGGGCATACGACTCAACTTCTGAATGACAAGCCGGGCAACAAGGGCATCCCGTTTCCAGCGGCGATTGCAGATGTGACTGTGCATGGTGCGGAGAGGCTGCTGGTTGCTGACAATCTTTCCGACGATGTGCTGCTACTGGATCCCGCGACGGGGAAGATTGAGCACCGCTTTGACCTGGCGGAGAACGATGCGGTGCCGTCGGTGTATCCGATTGCACTGGCGGTTGCGAAGGATGGGAAGCGCGCGTTTGTGGCGCTGTGGAATGCGTCGGAAATTGTGGAGCTTAATCTGCAATCCAATACGGTTGAGCGCAAGCTTGCTCTGCTGAAGCCAGCCAGCAAGGTAGCTCCTGGTACACACCCATGCGCGTTTGCGCTCACGGCGGACGGAAAGACGCTGTACGTGGCATTGTCGAATCGCGATGCTGTGGCCGCGGTGAACGTGGCACGTGGAGCGCTTGAGGTGAAGGGATATTTCGACACCCGTCTGCCGGGGCAGAGCTACTTCGGCGCGGAACCAGTGTCCGTAGCGCTGAACGCGGATGGCAGCAGGCTGTATGTGGCAAACGCTGCCAGCGATGCGGTGGCGGTGATGGACACACGAAAGCTGACAAAGGGAGCGCGCAGCAAGGGCATGGTGGAGCCGGTGGGATTTATTCCGACCGAGTGGATGCCGATGTGTGTGACTTATTTGACCAGGCCTGAGGGCGCGATGCTCTACGTGGCGACGGCAAAGGGTAAGGGGACAGGACCAAATGACCAGCCCATGCCCGCATCGCCGAACACGGAGGGTAAGCGGTTTATTCGCGCACACACGTACATTGCTTCCATGCTGCATGGGTCACTGGCGGCGATTGATGCGGGTTCGATTGACGGCAATTTGAAGGAGTGGACGGATGCGGTGCTCAGCGATAACCGCATGAAAGCCGCGCAGGAGTCGATTGAGTTTACGGGCAGAACGAATCCGATCAAGCATGTGATCTACATCATTAAGGAAAACCGCACATACGACCAGGTGCTGGGCGATCTGAAGCAGAACGACGAACCGGTGGGCAATGGCGATCCAAAGCTGACGATGTATGGCGAGTCGATTACACCGAATGTTCATAAGCTGGCGCTGCAATTTGGCGTGCTGGACAATTTCTATGATTCCGGTGAAGTGTCAGGTGACGGACACGTGTGGTCGAATGCCGCGATCGGTACTGACTATCTGGAGAAGACCTGGCAGCAGTCGTACCGCGGCGGACAGCGCACGTATGACTATGAAGGTGTGGTGGCCGAGGGTTTGCCGCTGGAGCAGAATATTCCCGATGTGAATGAGCCGGCGAGCGGTTATCTGTGGGGTGACCTGGCGGCGCACCACAAGAGCTATTACCACTTTGGCGAATACATTGCGACGAAGTTCTGCGATGAAGAGCGGACTGCGAATCCGCAACAGGGGCCTATGCTGCAGGGGCAGAGCTGCGCACATCCCGCGGTAAAGCCTGGACAGGAGCTGCCGGCTGCTTGGGGCGGCGGCGTGAACAAGTGGCCGTGGGCAATTCCGATGATTGCGTCGAATACGGCGACGAAGCCGGAGCTGGTAGGGCACTTTGCGAAAGAGGCACCGGACTTCAATTTGTGGATTCCTGACCAGATTCGCGTGAATATTTTTGAGCGGCACCTGAAGGGGTGGATCGAAGATCTTAAGAACGGTAAAGATACGATGCCGGAATTTGTGATGCTGCGTCTGGGCAATGACCACACGATGGGGACACGACCGGGAGGTCCGACACCGAGAGCATCCGTAGCGGACAACGATCTCGCCATTGGGCGTGCGGTAGATTTGATTTCGCATTCGCCGTATTGGGGATCAACGGCGTTCTTCATTCTGGAGGACGATGCGCAGGATGGAGCGGACCATGTGGATGCGCACCGCAGCTATGCGCTGGTGATCAGCAAGTATGCGCCGCGAGGCAAGGACGGGCATGCATTTGTGGACAGCCATTTCTACTCGACGGTGAGTGTGATTCGTACGATGGAATCGCTGCTGGGGTTGCCGCCGATGAACAATAACGATGCCTTTGCGCCTTTGATCGGGACGCTGTTTACGGGACCGGGCGACCAGGCGCCGTATGAGGCCGATGCGTCGAATCGCGAGAACGGGCTGATTTATACGGCGAACACGAAGAAGTCTCCGGGAGCGGCGGCGAGTTTGAAGATGGACTTCCGCCACGCGGACCGTGCGCCGGCGCAGCAGTTGAACGTGATTCTGTGGAAGGCGGCGAAGGGCGATGCTCCAGTGCCGGCGATGATTACGGCGAAGAAGAAGGCGCCGCATAAGGATGACGACGACGATTAGGCAGGCATGCCAGGGAAAAACAGATTGAACCATGAGCCGGCCGCGAGGCCGGTTCGTGTATGGTGGTATGCGATTTGAAAAGTTCCTTATGGGGAAGGAAATAAACACATGCTGGACAGAAGAAGTTTTCTAAAGGCCGCGGGGGTGGCCTCGGCCAATGCCATTGCGGGTGTGAAGATTCATGCGCTGGCCGTACAACAGGATATGCCGCGGCCGGTGTCCGCGAACGATCACGTGCAGATTGCGTTGATTGGCGCCGGTGGGCAGGGGCAATACGATACGCGCACTGCTCTTGAGGTGCCGGGCGTGAAGCTGGTGGCGGTGGCCGATTGCTACCAGGGCCGGTTGGATCACTGCAAGGAGATGTGGGGCGAGGACATCTTCACGACGCGCGACTTCCATGAAGTGACGACGCGGTCAGACATTGATGCGGTGATTGTGGGAACGCCCGATCACTGGCACAAGCAGGTTTCCATTGAAGCGATGGAGATGGGCAAGGATGTGTATTGTGAAAAGCCCATGATCCACGAGTATTCCGACGGCCCGGAGATGATCGACGCGTCCAAAAAGAGCGGGCGCATTTTGCAGATTGGCAGCCAGCGAGTGAGCTCGATTCTTTATGCGAAGGCGAAGGACCTGTTGGCACAGGGTGCGATTGGCAAGCTGAATATGGTGACGGCGCACTGGGATCGCAACTCGGCGATTGGCGCGTGGGACTATACGATTCCGCTGGATGCAAACGAGCAGACCTGCGACTGGTTGCGGTTTGAAGGAACAGCGCCAAAGCATCCGTGGAGCCCTGAGCGCTTTTTCCAATGGAGAAAGTGGAGTGACTACGGCTCGGGCGTTGCGGGCGATCTGTTTGTGCATCTGTTCAGCGGTACGCACTTTATCACCGGGTCGCATGGGCCGACACGCGGCATGGCGACGGGTGGAATCCGCTTCTGGAAGGATGGTCGCGACGCGGACGATGTGGTGCTGGGCCTGTTTGATTACAGGGAAGGCTTCAACCTGAATGTGCGTGTGAACTTTGTGGACGGAGGCCAGGAGAGCGAAGGGCTTGTGTTCACGGGTTCGGAAGGAACGATAGTGATTGATGGCCGCTCCGTGACGCTGAATCGTGTTCCCCGCGAGAAGGATCCTGGGATGACAGTGAGCACATTTACGGATGCGATGCAGAGGAGGATGGAGTACGAGCACCGGCAAAAGTATCCGCTGGAACATCCCTCCGGTCCGCCGCCGGCGTACGTGGAGAAGTATGTGGCGCCGGATGGTTACAGTGATAGCTACGATCACCTTCACAACTTCATTTCGTCGGTGCGCTCGCGCAAGCCTGTGGTGGAGGATGCGGTGTTTGGCTATCGTGCAGCCGGCGCGGCGTTGCTGAGCAACCTGAGCATGAAGCGTGGCGAAGTGGTGAAGTGGGACCCGGACGCGATGAAGCTGCTGAGCTAGAGGCGACTTCTGCCAAGAAACGACGGTCCGTCCGGCGCAAAGCCGGGCGGACTTTTTCTTTTCAGCCGAGCCATGCGCGATAGGATACGGAAAGGATGACGAAGCGAATCGGAATTCATTTGGGAACGGCAGGCGGCGCGTGGAAGACCGTGCAACGCGCACGCGAAATTGGCGCGAATACATTTCAGTTTTTTTCTTCGAGCCCGCGAATGTGGAAAGCGCCGAGTGTGGACCCTGCGAACGGCGAGAAGATGCGTGAGGAACGCAACAAGCTGGATGTCGGGCCGCTGGTAATCCATACAAGCTACCTGGTGAATGTGTGCAGCCAGAACGAGGACGTGCGGCAGAAGAGCATTGGCGCGTTTCGCGGTGAGATTGAGCGCGCGCTGGCGTGGGGTGCGGAGTATCTGGTGCTGCATCCGGGATCGTGGAAGGGGCTGACGCGCGAGGAAGGATTGCGGCTGGCGGCCGAGTCGATTACCAAGGCGATTGACGGTCTGCCGTGGCAGGGAACGCCGTTCACGATTTTGATTGAGAACACGGCGGGTGCGGAGTTCAGCCTGGGCGGCAGCTTTGAGCAGGTTGCCGAGCTGGTGGAGCGCCTGCGCAAGACGGCACCAGTGGCGGTTTGTCTGGATACGTGCCATACGCACGTTGCGGGCTACGACCTTGTGAGCGAAGAGGGCTACAAGGAGACCTTGAAGCAGATTGCCGCGTCCGTGACCTTTGATGCGGTGCGTGTTTGGCATTGCAACGACGCGAAGGCGGAACTCGGATCGAAACTGGACCGGCACGAACACATTGGGCAGGGAACGATGGGCGTTGAGCCGTTCCGGCGTCTGCTGAACGAGAAGAAGTTTGCGCACTGCGCGTTTATTGCCGAGACGCCTGTGGATGAGGAAGGCGACGAGGAGCGCAACGTACGCGTGATGAAGAGCCTGGTGAAGAAGTAAACGCGGGCGAAACGGAATATTTGAAACGACGAGATTGGAGAGAGCAATGGCGACTGCAGAACAGATGACGATTGCGACGGCGGAGCACGAACACAAGTTGGATCAACTGGCGGAAGTGGCGATCAACGTGGGGCTGGGGTTGGCCAAAGGGCAGGAGCTGGTAATGACGGCGTCGCTTGACGCGCTGCCGCTGGCGCGCAAGATTGTGGAGCAGGCGTACAAGGCTGGCGCATCGCTGGTGACGGTGCTTTACAACGACGAGCAGGAGACGAAGCTGCGCTACAAGTATGCGCCGGACGAGAGCTTTGACCATGCCGCGGCGTGGCTCTATGAAGGCATGGGGGCGGCATACAAGAGCGGCGCCGCACGGCTTGCGATTACCGGCGGGAATCCGGCGCTGCTGGCGAACGAGGATCCGGACAAGGTTGGGCGCGCGAATCGGGCACAGTCGAAGGCCTACCGGCCTGCGCTAGAGCTGATTACGCGCCACGAGATCAACTGGACCATTGTGGCCGCGGCGACGCCGGCATGGTCGGCACTGATGTTTCCGAATGACGAGCCTGAAGTGGCGTTGGCCAAGCAGTGGGAGGCAATCTTCAAGACGACGCGCATTGCAGGCGATGATCCGACGAGTGGGTGGCGCGAGCATGACAAAAAGCTGATTGCGCGCGCGACGCGGATGAATGAGAAGCGGTATTCGGCACTGAAGTACAAGGGGCCGGGAACGGACTTTACGCTGGGCCTGGCGGATGATCATGTGTGGATGGGCGGCGGCACGACGGCGGGGAATGGGAACTATTGCATTCCGAATATGCCGACGGAGGAAGTCTTCTCAACACCGCACAAGGACCGCGCGGACGGTGTTGTGACGGCGACCAAACCGCTTTCGCTGTATGGATCGATGATTGAGAACATCCAGGTGAAGTTTGAGAAGGGCCGCATTGTGGAAGTGCACGCTTCAAAAGGACAGGAAGTTCTGGAGAGGCTGATTGACACAGATGAGGGCGCGCGGCGGTTGGGTGAAGTTGCGCTGGTGCCGCATTCTTCTCCCATTTCACAGAGCGGACTTACGTTCTTCAACACGCTGTTTGATGAGAATGCGGCCAGCCACATTGCATTGGGGCAGGCCTACAGCTCGTGCGTGAAGGACGGCGACAAGATGAGCAAGGAAGAGCTTGCGGCCAAGGGCGCGAATGACAGCTTGATTCACGTGGACTGGATGATTGGGTCGGGTGAGCTGGACATTGACGGTATTACAGCCACTGGAACAGCGGAACCGCTTATGCGGAAAGGTGAGTGGGTGGAGTAGGATTCCGGCTCAAATGGGGCGCCGGGGCGCAGTCTCAGCGGCTGAATCCCCGGCATCACCCCACCGGTTACACTTGAAATTGATGGCGGACGAGAAAGAGTTTCGATACGACCCGGCGGAAATTGAGACGAAATGGCAGCAGCGCTGGGCTGCCGACCCCGCTCTGTATGCGGCCGAGCCGGCTGCGAGCGGCAAACCGAAATATTATGTGCTTGAGATGCTGCCGTACCCGAGCGGGCAACTGCACATGGGGCACGTGCGCAACTACTCCATTGGCGACGCGCTGGCGCGGCACATGTGGATGCGCGGCTATAACGTTCTGCACCCCATGGGGTGGGATGCGTTTGGATTGCCGGCAGAGAACGCGGCGCTCAAAAACAATACTCCTCCGCGCGACTGGACGCTGGCGAACATTGCCGCAATGAAGCGGCAAATGCAGCGGCTGGGACTGGGCTACGACTGGGCGACGGAAGTGACTACGTGCCTGCCCGACTACTACCGCTGGAACCAGTGGTTCTTTCTGCGCATGTATGAGAAGGGCCTGGCCTATCGCAAGAAGAGCAAGGTGAACTGGTGCCCCGAGTGTGCCACGGTGCTGGCCAATGAGCAGGTTATTGACGGACGCTGCTGGCGGCACGAAGACACGATCGTAGAGCAGCGTGATCTGGTGCAGTGGTTCTTCCGCATTACCGAGTACGCCGACGAACTGCTGGAAGGCCTGGACAAGCTGGACGGTTGGCCGGAAAAAGTGCGCACCATGCAGCGCAACTGGATCGGCCGAAGCGAGGGAACTGAGGTTGATTTCTCGCTGGAGGGAAGCGGCGAGAAGATTCGCGTCTTTACAACGCGCGTAGACACGATTTTTGGTGCGACGAGTGTGCAGCTTGCACCGGAGCACGCGCTGGTGGCGAATTTCACGGCTAGCGACGCGGTGCTTAGGGCGCAGGTCGACGAGATGATCGCCGAGCAGAAGAAGGCGCGTGAAACCGGCGACATTGGCGCTATCGAAAAGCATGGCGTGGCGACGGGCAAATTTGCGATCAATCCGTACAACGGCGAGAAGGTACCGATCTGGGTAGCGAACTATATTCTTGCCGATTACGGAACGGGTGCGATTATGAGCGTGCCCGCACATGATGAGCGCGACTTTGAGTTTGCGACCAAGTATGGGATTGAGATTCGGCGCGTGATTGCTCCAGCAGCGGGCGGCGAGGAGCCGGAACTTCCCTTTGTGAGCGAAGAAGGCGTGCTGGTCAATTCCGGTGAGTACGACGGGTTGAGTTGCGAAGCGGCGCAGAAGAAGCTGCAGGAGATTGCGGCAAGCGGCGTCTTTGGAGAGGCGAAGGTGACGTTCCGGTTGAAGGACTGGGGTGTTAGCCGGCAGCGCTACTGGGGCACGCCGATTCCGATGATCCACTGCGAAAAGGACGGCATGGTGCCGGTACCGGACGATCAGTTGCCGGTGCTGTTGCCGGAGCAGATTGAGATTACGCAGCAAGGCGGATCTCCACTGGGACGTGTGCCGGAGTTTGTGAATGTGGAGTGTCCCAAGTGCGGCGGCGCGGCCAAGCGCGAAACCGACACGATGGATACGTTTGTCGACTCGAGCTGGTACTTCTACCGCTACATCGACGCGAAGAACTCTACTGCTCCGTTTGGACGAGAGCTTGCGGGCTATTGGTTCCCGATTGACCAGTACATTGGCGGCGTGGAGCATGCGATTCTGCATTTGATTTACTCGCGCTTCTGGACGCGCGTGATGCGCGATCTTGGACTCACCAAGAACAACGAGCCCGCGGAGAGGCTGTTCACGCAGGGCATGGTGATCAAAGACGGTGCGAAGATGTCCAAGTCGAAGGGGAATGTGGTTTCTCCCGACGACATGGTTGCGCGCTACGGCGCGGATGCAACGCGCATGTATGCATTGTTTGCTGCGCCACCGGATCGCGATCTGGACTGGCAGGAAGACGGCGTTGCCGGTGTGAGCCGGTTCCTGGGCCGCGTGTGGCGGCTTGTTGCCAAGCACGCAGAAGCGGCGCGCGCAGGACGTGGGCAATCCATTGAAGCCCCGCAAGGCGTGACGCTTAAGCTGCTACGCAAGATGCACCAGACAACGGCAAAGATAACGCAGGATTTTGAGGGGCGCTGGCACTTCAACACATGCGTTGCGGCCATCATGATGCTGGTGAACGAACTGCAGGGAGCGGATGCGGAGTTGTCTGCGGGTGAAGTGCCGCCTGCTGCAATGCACGAGCTGCTGCGGACGCTGGTGCTGCTGCTGGCACCGTTTGCGCCGTTTGTTGCGGCAGAGTTGTGGGAGGAGCTTGGCGAAGAGGGTGCGGTACTTCGCGCGGCCTGGCCCGTAAGCGATCCCGAACTGGCGAAGGAGGACGAAATTGAAGTGCCGGTGCAGGCGAACGGCAAGCTGGTGACGGTGGTGCGCGTGGAGTCAGGTGCTGATCAGGAGACGCTGAAGAAGGCCGCGATGGCTGACAGCAAGGTGCAGAGCCGGATCGAAGGCAAGACGATTATCAAAGTGATTGTTGTACCCGGCAAGCTGGTCAATCTGGTTGTGAGGTGACGTGAATACAGGGGTTGCCACAACGCCGCCAGTGCGCGGCACGCAAACAATGGTCGACCAGATGGGGTGGGTGTGGAAACGCCCCTTGCTCTCGCTATTGGAGATTGCATGGCGCTGGACCATCGGCATCCCTTTCCTGCTGTTGGCTCAAATGCAGATGAACCATGTTTTCTCCGTGCTGCCGCTGGAGCTGTCAGGCTGGAATGAAGTGAACGGGCAGAATCCCTGGGTGGCGGTACGCCAGATTGACCTCATCGTGGACAAGTATGAGCCGATAGTCTATTCGGCATACCATTGGTTGCTTCCGCTGGCTGTGCTGGCTTGGATTGTGTTTTCCGGCATAGGGCGCGCGTTGGTGCTTAAGGCGATGGAGCCTGGGGCAAAGTTCAGACCGATTCCGGTTATTGTGGCGCAAGCGGTATGGGTGGCGCAGCTGACCGTGATGCTCTGGTTCTGGTTTCGCGTGATGCAGTGGGTCGCGCTAACGCACATTCAGCAACCCGTTGAACCAGAGCTGGTGGGGTTCGCACAGTGGCTCATCTTCTTCTCGCTGGGAGTCTTTTCGCTTTGGGCCATCATCAGCTGGCCTGCTGCTGTAGCTCCGGTACTGGTTCTGAAAGAGGGGCGCGGAGTATTCAGCGCTCTGGTGGCCAGCCTGAAGTTGGGAAAGAAGTTTACAAATCAGTTGCTGGAGATTGGCCTGGTGATGGGCATTGTGAAGCTGGCGCTGATTGTACTAACGATGGTTTTTTCTGCCGCGCCTCTGCCCTTCAGCGATCAGCTTGGCCCGGAAGCACTGCATGTGGTGACCATGGGCGCGTTGGTCTTCTTTCTTGTCGCGAGCGATTACTTTCACGTAGTGCGGCTGAAGGCGATGGTGGAGTTTTGGCGGACGTACCGGAGCCAAGAACAGGCCGCCAAAGGTTGATACGCATCGTCATTTTGCAGATGTCTTGTTTTCTTCCTTGAGAAATTCCTCGCTGAGCGTACCTTTCTGCTGCGCGATGGGCAGCAGCGTGGGATAGAACTGAACAAAGGTAGTGTCTACGGCGCCGTGTTCGCGATGGCAGGTGTAGCAGGGTGCGCCGCTGGGGATGAGTGTGCCGTTCTTGCCGGGGGAATCAAAGTCAAAGAAAGCCCAGCCGCCGGGGAAGCGTTTCTCATCTTTTACGTGTACTTCCAGGCCCATCAGCTCTGTGCTTTGAAAGTGTCCGCGGCGATTGATTGAGCCCTTGCTTTCCGCGCCGCGCACCTCGAGTACAAGCACAGTCTTGTCCGGCCATGTGCCGGTGACTACGAAACTTTTATATGCCGCAGGAGTAACGAAGACATTATCGAACATCGAATGGTCAGGAGAACCCTTCGCTTTGGGTGAGT
>JAGWSG010000029.1 GCA_028876335.1 Acidobacteriota bacterium | reverse complement strand
TATCAATGAGTTATAGACTACCTCTAATATATTGACTAATTGAAAGCTGCCAGCAAAGCGAAAGAACTCATAGACAACGCCCTTGCTCAGGTGGCGTAGACCGAGTTGAATCTCCGGCACAATTCTATGGGAGACAACGTAGCAGCAGGAAAGGTACAAGAGTTCCGATATGCCCATAACGGCTGCCATCATCGCTAGGCCGAAGCCAGCATGCAGCACAGCGATGATCGCGGCCGCCTCCGCAACCGAGAAGAATGTATTGAATTTTCTGACCAGATCGATGCGATGACCGCCCATGACAATAGCTTCAAAAGCGGCACCAACATTTGCCATCAGCATGATCACGGCAAGCAGGGAGATTGACGCTGCGGCCGACCTGAGAAAGTCTGGGGGCACGCCAGAGATGACCGCGATCCGTCGCGAAAGAAGGGCTACTGGCATCAGACCTGCGACGGAGAGCACCAACATGATTGCGGATCCGGTACTAAGGAGCTTATTAGCTCGATCGTAGTCTCCATTGCCGGTAGCTTCGGCTACATACTTCTGAAAGGCGGTCTTGACCCCCACGCTGCCAAAGCGCATGTACGCAGCGGTCATCATAATCACGTTCCAGATGCCATAGCCCCCCAGGCCCAGATGATGAATCACAATCGGCACGGTGACCAGGCGCGTCAGCACTTGCACGATATTGGCACCCATCCCAAAGATGGTACTTCTGCCTACGCTGCGAGCCAGATGATGGTCAGCATTTCGTTCCTGGGCTGTTTGCATATTTGAGGGAGGGCGCTACGGATCAATACAGTAGTTCAGTTTCCGACGCCCGCATGAACCATCTTGTCGCGGACATCGATATTGAATGCAGGAAGATTGCGGACCCCATTTTGCCAGTTGATGCGAGGTGCAACGGCTATTCAGCGCCTTGTATGGATCCACGAAGGCCGGACGGCCATGTGGGTTGAAGGCGAGGTGGCAAGTAGGTGAGTAACAACATTGCCAGCGATTTGATCTGGGAAATGGGATTGAGTGAGTTGAGAAGGGATCGCCGCAGTTGCGAGCGGGCCTCCTGGAATCTTCCGACACCCATAAGAAGCTTCGCATAGCTGCGGCGCTTGGCGGCAAATGCGCTTCGGAACGCCCGCATGAGGTCAGGACTAGCGGCTTGCTTGAATCGAGACTCCAGAAGTTCAAACACGTGGACCCATGCTGAAAAGCTACGCACATGGTTCGCTGAAAGTGAGCCTGGCCGAATCCGGTAGGCTACCAAAGGAGTCGGGTTATAGACCACTGGGCCCAGCAATGAAAGCATGGAGGCACAATATGAGTCCTCAACCCCTGATTCCATGTAGGGTTCACTGCCCATTCTTCTGAAGGCAGCCATGGGGATGGCACAATAACTAGCACTGCCAAACGGTCCCGTCGACTGATTGTAACGACGCAAGAAGTCCGCGGGAAGCATGAATGTGACGGATGCCTTATCCTCAATCACCGAATCAGGCCACTTGCAGGCTGCATCTTCAGAGAAATTAACATGTCCGGTATAGAACGCTACGGCATTTGGGTAGGTCTCACAAAGCGCACACTGACTTTCAAGATATTTTGGGTGCCAGATATCATCGGTGTCCACAAAGGCAATCAGTTCCCCTTTCGCACGCGCCAAGAGTCTGTTTCGAGCGCGCGCCACCCCGCCATTTGGCTGAGAGAAGCATGTCACTCTTGGCTTATAGGACTCTGCGATGGCCCTGGTTCCATCCGTGCTGCCGTCATCCAGGACCAGGATCTCATCTGCTGGCTGGGTCTGCGCGAGGACTGAATCCAAAGTTGCCCGCAGCGTGGCTTCGCAGTTATATGCGGGCACAAGAACGCTGACTCTCATTGAGTCGACCTCCTGGTTCTTTTGTTCGGCGGCACGGCCAGAGGCATCCAAGACGGGGAATGGATGGCATTACAAAGGGATACGCAAGGCGATTTTGCGCGCTATCCACCTCTTATCACTGTTGATAAGACCGAACCATTTTACTGGGAAACGTTGCTTAAATTCACGGGAGGAGCTGGCGCAAAGGACTGATAGGCCCCTGCATTCCAAGCTCCGGCCGACGCGCGGCCAATTGCGGCCCGCGCCGGACAGGACGGTTGGTTCCCATTGCCATCTGTGCAGGCATAGGTGGTGTCGCTCGCAAGTGTCGCCAGATTGCCTGTCGCTGAAGTAGTCAAATTCGTCCCGGCTCCGACCGTGGCACCGCTACTGCTCGTGGGAGAAAAAGCGTATGTCTCCGTAGACGAGTAGCCCTGTCCATTGGCCGTAGCCTGGGTCTGCGAAGTATTCGGCGTGACGGAGACGCAGAGGGTTGGACCGCCGCTTCCGGTTGCGCAAGATGCCGCCGCGCCCGTCAGGTCGATGAAGTGGTTGTTCTGCATCGTCAGGGCGGTTACGACAGACCCCTGCCCTGAAGCGGTACCCACTCCAGCCTGGCAGTCGTATTGCGTCGTGTCATCGCCGCACTGCACCGTGTTGTTCCAGAGAACGAAACTTCCCGTGGCCTTGCAGTAGTTGTTGGAAGAAGCTCCTTGGGAGCAATAGGTCGGATTGTAGACCGGCGCGGTAAGGTCGAGAATCTGATTGTCGTGAACGGCGTAAATGAGGTTGTTCCACAGATATGCCGTATATCCAGGGTTCGGGGCAATCCAGATCGCCAGTCCCGCGCTTACGTTGGTGATCACATTGTTGTAGAAATCCAGACCAATGTCGCCATTGTCCTCGAAGCCATTTTCGTGACTACAGTTCCCCGCATATTGCGGGAACGGCTCGTTGCAGTATGCCGGACCAACATCTTCAATGTGATTGTCGTGGAAAGACACTCCATAGGAGACGATGAAGCCGCTGGAAACCTGCTTGATGTAGTTGTTGTAGGCCGTTCCGGGACCGTTGAAAAACGCATTCACGCTGTGGTCGCCTGCCACATCCGTGCCTACAATCACATTGTCATGGGCAACGTTCTGTCCGTTGCCTCCGAAAGAGAAGATATCGATGACCCCGCTACTTGTGGAAGCGTCCGTTCCGGCATGTGTCCAGCCGTGGATGTAAAGATTCTCAAAGGTTTGGCCGGATCGCTGGCCCGCATTGAAGATGCCGCAATCGCCATAAGGCGCTCCACTGCAAGACGTGCCGTCCCAATAAAACCCGGTGATTGCAAAGTTGTCCACGGTCACATAGGGCGGAACTGTGAACATCGTATCGTAGTTATTCCCAATCGCAACGCCGCCCGCAGTGAGGATCGGCCGCGTCCACGAGCTTCCGGCATACCACGTCTTGTCTACGCCGATATAGACGGGGCTCGCCGCTGAACCCCCAGGAAGACTCCACATAAAGGACGAGTTCGGCCACGTCACGCCGCCTTTTAATATGATGGAGTCGCCCGCCTGGACGGTTGTCGACTTGCAGACATTTGCACAGGTCTGCATTCCCGGCGCGTGCTGCCATGGGCTGGTTGTGGAAGTACCAGAATTATTGTCGCTCCCGCTTCCGAAGTCCACGTAATAGGTCGCCGCAAAGAGGATGTTTCCATGAATCATTACGATGCTTGCCAAAAATAGCGTGCGAGCTAGCCTTCTCACTGGAGAAGCCTCCCAGACTGTGGAATTCGGTTACCTTCAGTGTACGCTGAGCGACTATTTCGGGGGAGGGGATCGAGCGATAAAGGTAACCTGACACTGTTACTAATGTAATTATCTCTGCCAAAGGTAACGTTTTAAATGCTTTGGCGGCAATCAATGGGCCACTTCTGTGTATCCAAGAGCCGTGGTCTTTGTGCAATTGTTCGCATCTCCTGCGTCGCAGAAAGTTTGAACGGCCTGCTGATAGGCGGCCGCAAGTACCATTCCTGCCTCATCCCACGTGGCCCCGGCGCTCGTCTTCAGCGCGCCCGCGCGCAGCCTCGCCAGCAGGACCCGGTCCGTATAGATCTCCGTCAACTGCTGCTCGAGC
This sequence comes from Acidobacteriota bacterium, assembly GCA_028876335.1. Classification (GTDB taxonomy): domain Bacteria; phylum Acidobacteriota; class Terriglobia; order Terriglobales; family Acidobacteriaceae; genus Telmatobacter. The sequence continues at coordinate 6,723 of JAGWSG010000029.1, read as the reverse complement.
GTCGCCACGTCGCCCACCCCGTGCACCAACGCGTTCACGCCGTGCCTGCACATCTCTGTACAAGCCTTTGAAGCAAGAGGAACACATCCGGCACCCATCGCCTCCACGCACACCAGCGCAAAGCCCTCCTCGATGGACGGCATCAGCAGCACGTCCGACTGCCGCATCAGTTCCGGAACGTCGTTTCTGTGGCCGAGCTGCATGATGCTTGGGTGCGCGAGGTCGGCCGCGAAGCGCCGCTTATAGTCCTCAGTCAGCTCGCCCGCGATCAGAAAGACGCCATCCCGGCTGGCCGGCGAGTCCAACCAAGCCCGCGTGGCCAGGTGCAACCCCTTGCGCACCGCATCCACTCCCACAAAGATGGCCGTGAACCGCTTGCCTGGCTCGCGCTCCGCGCCGGAGGGAGAAAATCGCTCCGGATCGAATCCGTACTGATGGCGCAGCAGTTTGTCGGGCGAGAATCCCTGTGCGACAAAGGTATCCACCACAAACGACGAGGGGCACAGCAGGAAATCCGCCGTACGAAACTCCTCTTCCTCGCGGGCCAGCAGCGCATCGTTGGACTGGTAGTCGAAGTGCGGCGTGGCGATGCCTACACGCCGGTGCTCGGCCGAGACCACCTCGAAGGCGTAACGCGTGTGCGCGTTGGGCCGCTCCAGCACCGTGGGAATGCCCAACTGCTTCGCTTTGCGAATGGTGTGCAGCGCGGCGCAGGGCCACAGGTGAATCACATCCACACTCTTGGCGACGGTTTCCAGCCGGCCGGTTACGATTCGGTCATGCAGCCCGAGAGTGCGCAGTTTGCCCAGCAGCCGGTAGGGCAGCCGCAACTTGCCGCGGGAAAGCGTCGTGTGAACCTCCACCTGCGCCGGCACTGGCCGAACCAATGCGCCTGCAAATAGCGTCACTTCGACCCCTGCAGACACAAGGCCGTTCACCTGCTGCCATGCGGTGTAGCAGATGCGATCTGCACCGAGTTTGTGGGGAAAGCTGTAGAGTACGCGCACGCGCTTTTCTGATCCGAGCCGGGTTGAGCTGGCGGTTTATCTTCCCGCGAACGCATAGAGCAGCCAGCCCAGCTCATAGGGGCGGCACTCGTAGCGAATGCGAAGCGAGTGCGGGTTCGCCGGCCCCTGACGCAAGCCGAAGAAGCGCAGGGCGGCATCGGCGTACGCCGCTCTGCGGCCAAGATGGATGCAGCGCCAGACCAGTTTCAGCGCCGGGTCCACCAGGTCGCGGCCCAGCTCGTTGTTGCCCGCGATCCACTCCAGCCCGCGGTCGATGTTGGCGCGGAAGTCGCACCCTGTCGCTTCGGCCACCTCGAAGAGCATCATCGGCGCCATGGCGTGCTGATGCACGGAGAAAACCGGATAGCGGCTGACGACCCTGCCGGTTTTGGCGTCATACTGCCAGAACCACTCGCCCATCTCGCCCTGTCGTTCGCACATCGCCTGAGCTGTCCGCAAGGCACTCTGCCGGGCGTCTTCGTCCTTGAGTGCCCGAGTCAGCCGCGCGAACGCGATGGCAGGATAGACCTGATCGGCAAAGCTGCCAATATGATGGCGCAGATAACTGGTTGGAAAGTATGCGTTGCCAACGTGTCCATACATTCCAAAAGTGCCCGAATTCCTCTCCAAAATTCGACGGGCCGTCCGGGCCTGTTCGGCGAGTCCCGGCAGTGCTGCAAAACCAGCCAGCATGCAGGTGGCAGCTCCCGTCAGGAACCACGCCATCTCCATCGTCCGGCCCTGCTGCGCATCGGGAAAGCGAGCGAGCGCTGATTCTGCCCGAATTTTGGTATAAATCTCGGGAAGCCGCTCAGGAGCCAGTTCGGCACACGTCCAGAGCAGCAGTCCGAGGTCTCCCGCACAGGAGATCCAGCCAGTCTCCCGGACCAGCGTGTCAAAGATCTCCTGCGAGGACAGCCCAGCACGGTTGCCAGCCTGTTCGTAGCGATGCAATCCGAGCAGCGTCATCATGGTGTAGCGCGGCGAAAGTCCGGTTCGCGCGATGCCGTCCCCGCTCCTTACACAAATATCGCAGAAGATCCTGCTCTGCGGATCCAGCATGGGCACCAAGCCCTTTGCTGCAAATTCGCACAGCTCAACAGGGTTCAAGGAGCCGGATCTCTGCTGATTCTGTTCCCCAAGAACTGCCGGGCTCATCGCGACACCTCACTCTCGAGAATGCTGCGGATATGCCGCACGACGACGCCAAGAGTATCGGGTTGTTTCGGCGCCGCGGCCGCCACGCCGGACCGCTTGATTATCTTGAGCTTGTGCCGTACATCCTCCTCGCTCTCTAGCATGATTAGCTTCCCATTTTCAGAGAGATATTTGTCCACCGCTCCAAGTTTGCCGCGAAAGATGCTGTAAACGGGCACGCCGAGTGCAGCGGCCTCGCGGTTCATGGTCCCACCGCCGCTGATTACGAGATCCGAATACCAGATTAGATCCAGCCCGTCGATCGCGTGTGAGGGAACAAAAATCCGCTTTTCAGCGAAGAGTTTCGGTCTGGCTGCACGCAATTCCTCCTCCTGCCGGTGCGTGCGCGGCAACAGAACGGTACGTACCTGAGGGTGCGCATCGAGAAGATCGAGGACCGCCAGTTGCAATCTCTCGCTCTCGGGATTATGGTAGTGAGCCTCTGTCGCCGGTGGCCGCAGCGTCACCACTATGTTCGAAGGCTGCAGCCCGAGAGTCACCTTCAATTGTGGGTCCGGGCGGAAAGATGGCACATACACATCCTCCTTGATCCCCGGATAGTGGAGAATATGCTCGCGAAGGATCCCGTTTTTCACAAAAATATCCGCAGAAATCACCTCCGGGATCATCATCCACTTCCTCGTCGGCGAGCCCAGCCAACTCGTAATTCTGTGGTCCGCGTGCTCGTAATCCGTCATGTTAATACTCCGGATGCCCAACAGCGCGGAGAGAACAATGAGCGAGCGCGACCCGTGGGACACTGAAACGTCCGGCCGTTCAATGAGTATTCGCGGGGTCAATTGCAACACGCGAATTGCGAGACCTAGCAGCTTGGCGATCCGATTCTTGCCGTAGTGGCGGCCGATTTTGCGGTACTTCAACCCCGCCAGATCGGCAAGCTCGCAAACCTGGAAGCAGTCCCTCGCGGTGAGGAGGACGGAATACCCTTGCTTCTCCAAGTCGCCAATAATCGGCAGGAAGAACGGGACATGCGGCGAGTTCTCGAGGTCAATCCAAATGGTGCGCTTTTTTGATGGTGAATTCATTGGTTTCTGGGGGCCTGTGGCGTGGGCAGGGGGGGCGAGACGGCGACGTCGCGCGTGAGTTACTCGTGACGCCTCCGCAGCAGACTGGACAACAGGGTCCAGAATTTGCGGCCATCAGGAGACGCTTCACCCCCGCCTCGTATCGCCAGCCGGCACTCAAGTCTCTGAATTGCCTCGGATCGCTCGACCTTACACTGCGACAGAGCTCCTGCGGGTGAATGTCAACACTTCCTTGGCCACTCGTTTCTGGTCAGCTTCATCGAGGTGTGGAAACATTGGCAGAGAAACGATCTCAGACGCGACTCGCTCCGTTACCGGAAAGTCGCCTGCACTATAGTTCAAGAATGCATACGCCTGTTGCAGGTGAAGGGGAGACGGATAGTGAATCCCGGTACCAATACCGGCCTCCTTGAGATGATCGATTAAACCGTCCCGGTTGCTGGTGCGCACAACAAAGAGATGATAGACGGCCTTTGACCCGGATGGTTCGAATGGAATCTGCAGATCTTCCTTGTTCGCCAGGAGCTGCCGGTAACGTTCCGCACAGGCGCGCCTCTGTTCATTCCAGCGGGCAAGGTGTGGAAGCTTGACCCGGAGAATTCCCGCCTGAATTGCATCGAGCCGGCCGTTGTACCCTTCGATCGCATGATGGTACTTGCGAATCTGGCCATGGTCTCTCAGCATCCTGACCTGTTCGGCAATCGCCGGATCATCGGTCGTCACGGCTCCGCCTTCTCCACAACAACCAAGATTCTTCCCTGGGTAAAAGCTGAAAGCACTCGCTTTACCCATGGAACCGGCCTTCACCCAGCGATTCAGGCGATTGGAGAAGTACTCCGCTCCATGTGCCTGACATGCATCTTCCACCACAATGAGGCCGTACTCTTCGGCCAACTTCAGAATGGCGTCCATATCTGCCATCTGGCCATAGAGGTGTACCGGAACAATTGCCGTAACCGGGTGGCCGTGCCTGAGACTGATCAAGCGACCGGTGCGGTCTCTAGTGCATTGCTTCTCCAGGAACCTTCGCAGCATCACGGGCGACATGTTGTAGGTACGCTCGTCAATATCGACGAACTCGGGAATCGCCTTTGCCTGCGAAATCGCCTCTATGGTCGCAATAAAGGTATGCGGAACGGTAATGACCACGTCTCCAGGCTGAATGCCGCAGGCCAATAAAGCAAAGCGCAATGCATCGGTTCCACTATTGACCGCGATCGCGTTATCGGATTCACAAAACTCCGCGAACTCCTTCTCGAACTTATCGACCGATTCACCGCCAATGAACGCTGCCGCATGAAGGCTCTTGCGGAAAACCTCTTCCAGCTCTCTGCTCAATTCCTGATGGGGAGTCACGAGATCCAGGAAAGGAATCGGCTTGGGACCTGATGCGTCTTTACGCTCCGGAATGGGGCGCAGAATTCTGGCCGGATTACCAGCAACAATAACGTTCGGCGGCACGTTATGCGTCACTACACTTCCGGCCCCAACAATTGCATTCTCGCCGATCTCGACATTACTGAGAATGGTCGATCCGGATCCGATGGAAGCGCCATTCCGGATGCAGGTACTCTCAACCACCCAGTCAGACTCCGTTTGGAGATCGCCAGTCGCTGTAGTCGCCCGCGGATAGGTGTCATTAATGAAGGTTACGCCGTGTCCGACGAATACATTGTCCTCAATCACAACTCCTTCGCAGATGAAGGTGTGGCTTGAGATCTTGCAACGCCTTCCAATCTTTGCGTTCTTCTGAATCTCGACGAACGCCCCTAACTTTGACTCATCGCCAATTTCGCATCCATAGAGATTGATAAACTTCGCGAGCCGTACGTTCAGGCCCAGCTTCACATCCTCTGCAATCACGTTATAAGGATTCATAACGCCACCAGCTCTCCCTTTCGCTTCATCGATGCGCTTGCCGCCTCAAGCATCCTCACCACCCTTAACCCTGCCTGGCCATCGTTGAAAGGCCTGCTGCCGCTTTCAATGCATTCGATGAAATAAGAAAGCTCCTGGCGCAAGGCTTCGACCTGCTCAAGCTGCGGAGCATACATATCTCCGGAACGATAACTGACCAACAGGTTATACACACCTTCACGGCTGTCGATATCCACTCCCTTGTCATAAATCTTCAGCTTTTCGTCCGCCTCCAGATCATTCCAGAGAAGCATGCGCTTCTCTCCTCCAATCAGGGTCGTGCGAACCTTGACCGGCGAAAGCCAGTTCACGTTGATGTGGGCAATGACCTTATCTGGGAAATAGATAGTCATGTAGGCAACATCTTCATGGCCGTTGAGGTGTCCCTGGCCGGTGGCAACAATCGCTTCCGGAGACGCCTTAATCAGGTAGTCCATGATCGAAAGATCATGAGGAGCAAGATCCCATAAAACATTGATGTCGTGTTGAAAGAGCCCGAGATTGACGCGCGTGGAATCGTAATAATACAGCCGGCCCAGACTTCCATCCCGGATCAACTCATCGATCTTTCTGACAGCGCCGGTGAACAGAAAGGTGTGATCAACCATCACCGTCAGGCGTTTGCTCTCCGCGAGCTCGATGAGTTCTTCACCCTGTGCAGAGTTGCTGGTGAATGGCTTTTCAACAAAAACATGCTTCCCATTCATCAGCGCCGCTTTGGCCAGATCGTAGTGGGTCCATACGGGCGAGATCACGGCAATTGCATCGATGTCCGGCGACTTGAAGAGCTCAGCCGCATCGGAAACCACCTTCACTCCCGGATGCGCCTTCTGCGCTCGTGTGCGCGCCGACGAGCTGACCTCAGCAATCGCGACCACCTCAGAGCCTTCAATGCCCCTGAGGTTCCTCACGATATTCGGGCCCCAATACCCGTATCCAATCACACCGAAGTTCATCGTATGCCGCCTTTACTTTGTCTATGTGCTGCTTGGATCGATCGAGAGTACCCGCCAATCCAAATCGCACGCATTAGATAAATCGCGCTTGTAGCGTATTGAATTCTTAAAGTTAGTAGGCTCCAGCGCCCTTGATCACAGCCATCGGAGTGCGCAGCAGGATCTTCAAATCCATCCATGGCGTCCATGTCATCGCGTAACGAAGATCGAGGCGCACCATCTCATCAAAGCTCACCGTACTGCGACCTGTAACTTGCCATAAACCCGTGATGCCGGGTTTGACCTCCAATAGACGCCGACGATGCCAGGTCTGATAGACCGCGAGCTCATAGGGAATGGGAGGGCGCGGCCCGACAAGCGACATGTCCCCATTGAGCACATTGAATAGCTGGGGGAGCTCGTCTAGGCTGCTCCTTCTGAGAAAGCTCCCTATCGGCGTAATGCGCCGGTCTTTCGTGAGCTTGAAGACCGCCTGCGCATTAGCTCCTGCTGGCATCAATTCTGCCGGGCTGGAGATCAACTTCGTGACGTATTCCTTGTGAACTGTTTCATCGTTGTTCACATACATCGAACGGAATTTGAAGAATGTGAAGCATTCTC
>JAGWSG010000006.1 GCA_028876335.1 Acidobacteriota bacterium | reverse complement strand
GTGTCTACGGCGCCGTGTTCGCGATGGCAGGTGTAGCAGGGTGCGCCGCTGGGGATGAGTGTGCCGTTCTTGCCGGGGGAATCAAAGTCAAAGAAAGCCCATCCGCCGGGGAAGCGTTTCTCATCTTTTACGTGTACTTCCAGGCCCATCCGCTCTGTGCTTTGAAAGTGTCCGCGGCGATTGATTGAGCCCTTGCTTTCCGCGCCGCGCACCTCGAGTACAAGCACAGTCTTGTCTGGCCATGTGCCGGTGACTACGAAACTTTTATATGCCGCAGGAGTAACGAAGACATTATCGAACATCGAATGGTCAGGAGAACCCTTCGCTTTGGGTGAGTAGCTCATGTCAATGCCGGAGGACAAGTAAGTCCACTCACGATAGTCGGGGATAGGGAGCATATCGCCGTTTTTGGCGTATGCGGGGACATCCATGGTTGCTGCGGCAGAATGGCCTGCATATCGCGTGAGGCCAAACGCGGATGTCAAGGATACGAAGGCTGCAAAGGCGATTAGCGTGGTGCGGGACACAGGGACCTCCAAGGCAATAAATGGAAGTACGCGCCGTCCCGACGGGAAGTTTCGAGCTAATCGAGTTCCCAACTAAAAGAGTTTGAGGCGGATGACGAAGTACTTTTTGGGATTTTCGCGGATAGCCTTGATGAGTTGCGACGACTGAGTCATGGTTTCATTGGTGTTGTCGTAGAGCGATCTATTCTTCATCAACTGACCGATGGTGCCTTTGCCGTCGTCTATGCTGCTCAGGATGCTATCGAGACGGGTGACTGTGTCGTCGAGCTTTTTGGCGAATGCGGGGTCTTTGGCGAGTTTGCCCATGGCGCCCTGGCCTTGATTGATGCTGGCCGTTAACTGATTGATGTTGGCGACGGATTCGTTGAGGTTTTTATAGAACGTGTCGTCCTTAATCAGCCGGCCAATGGAGCCGTTCCCGCTATCCATGGTGCCTGCCACATTGTCGATGTGGGCAATGGCGGAATTGGCATGGTTATACAGCGAGTCGTCATTGACGAGTTTGCCGAGGGATCCCTTGCCTTGATTGATCGCGGTGGTGATTTCCGCAAGGTTGTCCGTAATGCGCGAGACCTTGTGGTAGAAGGTCTTGTCGTTTATCAGAGCACCGATTGTGCCACGGCTGGAGTTGAGTGTGTCAACCAGCACGCCAATTTTGCGCATGAGTGTACTTACATCCTGAATGGAGCTTTCGCTGGTGCGGATGACATCTTGAATGCTGGGCGAACCAGTGGCAAGCAGTTCACCGTCTTGTTTGGGTTTGGGTCCTGTCGCATTCACAGAGGAAATATCGACGTAGCTGTCGCCGAGAACTCCAGCCTGCGCAATGGAGGTGGTGGAATCCGTATGAATGTCGTAGGCCCATTCCATGCCTATGCGCATGGTGACCTCTACGGGCTTGGGGTTCCGGTCCGGGACGACCCGAATGCGGACAACATTACCCACGGTGACGCCTTCAAGCGTAACGGGTGCGCCATTTTTCAGTCCTGCCGCGTTGGCAAAGTACGAGCGGAGGATCAGCTTTTTAGAAAAAGGCCCTCCGGTGGCTCCGGACATGAGAAAAATGAGCGCAATGAGGATTCCGATTCCCGCTAAAACGAGAGCGCCGACCCGCAATTGGGACCATTGAATTTCTTTCCGCGATGGCATGGTCTCTCCCTGACTGGGCTGGCCCGCTGTATACGGGTATAACGCCTTGAGGATAGCAGATGAGGGTTTATGGGCCGGGCCATTTTCACGCAAGTGCGGCCAGAAGCTGCACAAGGCACTGAACTTAAGACTTCGGAGAGGGCAGATTCGATGCAACAAATTTACGGGCCGCATCTTCCAGCAAGACATTGGCCATGGCTAAGCTGCCGGTGTGCGTGATGGAGAGCGCTGAGTGGACGGCGCCCAGATGGGCCGCGCGATCGGCTGCGCGTCCGTGAAAGCGGATTGACGGGCGTTCGCCCGGCTCACGAATTACCTCGATCTCAAGCCAGGAGACACCGCGGCTTATGCCTGTGCCGAGCGCTTTTGCGCCGGCTTCTTTGGCGGCGAACCGCGCGGCCAGACTTTCTGCGGCGTTGCGCTTGCGGAGGCAGTAGGCCTGCTCGGCAGGGGTATAAATTCGGTCGAGGAACCGCTGCCCGTAGCGCTCCCACGACTTGCGAATGCGATGAATTTCAACCAGGTCAATGCCGCTGCCGACGATCATCTCTTCCAACAAGCTACAATACCGGGACCCGAAGCCGGAATGGGATGTAGAAAAGTGAAGACCTCGAATAACCTGCCGATGAAGTCGAAATGAGCCACACAGCAGCCATGGTTTCCAGGCAGGTAGTCCCGCAGAAGGGCTGGTCGATCCAGATGCGGGCGATCTCGACGGAGGATCCAGTTGATTTGCTGGAGATACTGTCTGAAACGGTGCTGGACTGCGGGGCCTGGGTTTTGAGTCAGGGTGCAGATGACAACGGCGTAGTGAACATCCTGTTCGAGTTTGAGCGCCAGGCGTGCATTGATGTTTATAGTGCGGTGGTTGCCACGGGACTTGAATTGAGCCAGAGCAGCCACATACGATTCACAGAGCTTTGTCAGTGCACGGTATTCCAGTCTGAAGAGTATGCAGACGAGGTGGCGGGGATAGATTTGGAGATTCAAACTTTCTCGAGTGACCTGCGGGCAGCTTTGGAATCTGCAAGTGCGGCGTAATGCGAGCTCTACCCAGCTTCAACCAGACCATAGCGGCGTTGCCAGGCGAGCTTAAGCCTGGCTTTGACGCGTGCTTTTTCCGTCTCGGTTGCTTCCTGTTCTTCCGGTTTTGCGTTCACAAATCGCTCCGCTTCTTTGCGCGCAACTTCCAGGAGCTTCCGGTCGCGCACCAGATTGGCAACACGGAAGTCGGGTAGCCCGGCCTGGCGTGTGCCGAAGACTTCGCCGGGACCACGCATGGCCAAATCAAGCTCGGCGAGCTCAAAACCATCCTGGGTGCGCACCATGGCTTCCAGACGTTCTTCTGCCGCTGGCGAAACTTTCTTTCCGGAAACGAGAATGCAATAACTTTTCGCGGAGCCACGGCCAACTCGTCCGCGAAGCTGATGCAACTGTGCAAGCCCGAAGCGCTCAGCCTGTTCAATCACCATGACAGATGCGTTGGGCACATCCACGCCGACTTCAATCACGGTGGTGGAAACCAGAACGTCAATTTCGCCGCGCTGGAAACGGCGCATCGTGACTTCCTTGTCGTCGGCACTTAACCGTCCGTGCAGCAGGCCAATGCGCAGCCCGGCGAGCGGTCCGGCGGATAGATGTTTATACATTTCTACGGCGGACTTGAGGTCGGATTTGCTGGTGGATTTCTTCTTCGTAGCTTTCTCCATCCTCATTCCTGGAAAAAGCTCGCCAACATTTCCTTTCCGAGGAGCAGTGCGAGGAGTTTTCTGTGGTGGGCCGCCATCCTCGGCTGCTGAGTCGTCATGGGCAAAATCGAGCTCAGGCTGATCGTCCTTTCCCCCTTCAATTATGGGATAGACAACATACGCCTGGCGCCCTTGCTTGACCTGCTTGCGGACAAAATCCCATACATCGCCTATTCGTTCGGCGGGTGCGCGCCGCGTGACGATGGGCGTGCGGCCAGGAGGCAGTTCGTCGAGGACGCTCGCGTCGAGATCTCCGTAGAGCGACAGGGCGAGCGTACGGGGAATCGGCGTGGCGGTCATGACGAGTACATCAGGCTCGGCCTGTGAGGGCTTCTTCATCAAGCGGAAGCGTTGCAAAACGCCGAAGCGGTGCTGTTCATCGACGACAACCAGACCCAGGCGATCGAACTCTACTTTTTCTTCAATGAGTGCGTGAGTGCCTATAACCAGGTGAGCTTCGCCACGATTGATGAGGCCGCGCACACGGCGTTTGTGATCGTCTTCCAGCGATCCGGTCAGCAATTCGATGCGGTATCTGCGGGATGATCGCTCCAAAAGTTTGCGCGCGGCAAGGTAATGTTGCGTTGCCAGAATCTCAGTGGGCGCCATGAGCGCGGCCTGATAGCCGTTCTCCATGGCAACGAGCATGGCCTGGAGCGCCACGATGGTCTTGCCGGATCCCACGTCACCTTGCAATAGACGGCGCATGGGGGTTGGCTGTCGCATGTCTGCAACGATTTCAGCCAAAGTGCGCTTTTGCGCCGCGGTGGGATGAAAGGGAAGCACTTCGCGGATGGCTTCTCGAACCTCGTCCCCTGTGGTGAAGGCGATGCCGGGGCGTTCGCGCATGCGCCGGCGCTTGAGTTCAAGGCCAAGTTCGAGGAAAAAAAGTTCTTCAAAAATGAGACGGCGGTGAGCTGGGGTTGCGAAGGCTTGGAGGTCAGACAGGGCTGTACCTTCGACGGGATAGTGCACTTCGCGAAGCGATGTTTCCCGGTCAGGCAGGCCTAGGCGGTCAAGCATACGCTGCGGCAGACACTCAGGAACGGCGCCGCGAAGACTCTCAAGCAAATGAAAGATGACCTTGCGTTGCCAGCGCGAGGCGAGCATGGAGCCACCAAGCGATTCATAGACGGGAGTGATGCGGCCCACTTCCAGCAGACGTGTTTCAGCATCGTCCGATGAATCCGGCAGCAATTCGTATTGCGGCTGAATCATTTTCAGGTTGCTTGAGGATCGGGACGGTTCAATCTTTCCGTAGAGAGCAATGGTTTGTCCTGCGCGAAATTTGCCTTCAAGCCAGGTGGCATGAAACCAGAGGCATTTGAGTGCGCGCTGTGTTCCCTGTCCAACGGTGAGCTCAAATAGCGGCATGCTCCGTGTACGCATGAGCATGGAGCCGCGTACCTCCGCGATGACGCTGGCGGTTTCGCCGGGCTTGAGTTCGTCAAGGCTGCGTGGGTTCTGGCGGTCTTCGTAGCGGAAGGGGAGATGGTAGAGTAGATCCTCGGCCGTTTGGATATCCTTGCCGGCCAGCATTTGGGCGAAACGAGGACCCACGCCGCGCACATATTGGATGGGTGTATCGAGTTTGAAATTGAAGTCGCCGCCGGACACATTCCGGATGCTATCGCATCCGACCGTCCAATGCAGATTGCGAATTCTTGAAAACCAAAACGTTTAGCGGGAAACCATGCCGCTGCGGGCGGACCGTACTTCCGCGGCAAGCACTTGCAATACCTGGACCGCAAGCGCCGGCTCAGTCAGCATGATTTTGGAGAAGATCTCGCGGGAAAGAACACTCACTTTAGCGCCGGCAAATGCGGTTACGCTTAGCGAGTATGGCATGCCGCCTACTACACCGGGAAGCCCGAAGAGGGAGCCAGAGAGAGCGGATTCTTGCAGCACATTTTCACCGTTCGGAGCCTTCATGGTGAGTTTGGCCTCGCCCGAATGAAGAATGTATAACGCATTCGCTTCGTCACCTTGGCGAAAGAGAACCTGGTCCTGTTCAATAGATAGCGGCGTGGCAGCATGGCCAAGTGATTCAATGAGCGATTGATGCGCAATGAACGCTGAAGGGTCGAGTTTCACATGCACTCCAAGATCGGGAAGGCTTAACCCGATCTACTGGATATAGCTAGATGCAATATTTCCGAAAACTATACTTGCACTCAAACTAAAGTACGTGTGTGATCACAATCACATAGCGTTGTTTGCGTCTGTAAGTGTAACAAATAATAAGTCTTACACGGCCAACTTGCGGCGCATGAGGCACTTCTCTGGAAGTGGTCGCCTAATGTGAATTATCTTCTCCCGAAGAAATGATTTTGGTTGGATCCTGATTCGACCGGTACGAAGGATCTCTTTCGAACATGACGAACGTCTGGTCTTCCTTTCCTTCAGTACCGGTTAAACGCCAGCCGGTGGAACGGGAAAGTACATAAGAAATCGCCATCTTCTTCATAACCAGCACATGGTCGATCTTGTATTTGTCCAGCAACTGAAATGCGTTGTCAACCTGAATCACCTTCAGGTAGTCCTGCAGGATTCCGTTGTGCTCGAAGATATCCACGCGGGTATCGTAGAAATCTGGCTTTCCCATGAAGGTCATCATTCCACCCAGATCGTCCCATGCCAAAGTGCGCCAAGTGGGTTGAATTGAGGCGATCAGGCGTGGTGGGAACCACGTATCAACACCTTCGCGGAGCGCCTTTTGCGAAGGAAATAGAAAGAACATGGCGACGGCTGCCGCTGCTGCAAGCAGAGCATTCATGGCGGGAATGGTCTTGTTGTCCGGCTCGGAGAGAAAGGCGCGTGCAAAGTCAACGGCAATCAAAGGCGTGACGATAACCCCGGCGAGATAGGTAAAGCGGTGGTGATCAAAAGCGGAAAACCAGGCAAAGAGAACAAATACAAGTTCATAAACACGCCACTTGCGCGCACGCAGGCATGCCGCAAGAACCATAATGCCAATGCCGCCGAGCACCGCGATTCCTTCAAGGGACATAACCTCCAGCGGTGTCCACTCGGCAACATTGCCGATATTGGCGGTCTGATTGAACATCATGTCGAACGGATTCCAGACCAGATGCCAGCCGTATGGATTGATAAAGAGCGCGCCTACGCATAAGACAAGGACCGTGATGAGCTGCTTGCGTTGCGCTGGCGAGAAAGCGGTCTGTTCGAAGACGCCCTGATTGAAGGAGAAGAGGCCGCACACAATGTAAATCGCAAAGAGTGCAAGGCCAATGATCCAGGTTCCGTGGAGATTGATCCAAACGCAGAACAAGACGGGCAGCAGCCAAAGCAGCTTCTGGCGTTTTGGCTCGGGCGTCTCAAGAATTGCAAGTTCGGCTGAGAGCGCAAGGTAGGCATATTGAATTGTGCGCGGACTACAGTTGACGGTCATCATGAGACCAGCAATGCCGGCTGCGTAGAAGGCGGCTCCGCCGTGACGCGACATGCGCAGGCCGCGCCAGTATACGAACAGAACGTTCGCGGCGATGCCGATCCAGGCGGCAAGGTAGAGCCCCTGCAAGTTGAAAGCTTTATAGCAGATCCAGAGTGGAATCTCGGAGAGCCATTCAGGGTTGACCCACTGTTGTCCGTGGACGGTGAAGGAATATGGATCTGTCCAGATGAAGTGATGCGTCGAAAAAAGGAGGCGCGCATTGGCCAGGTGCCACCACACGTCAGGGTCGATGACGAGCAGGCGCTGAAGATTGAGGAACGGCGCAAACAACATGGGCATGAGGATCAATAGTGCGATGTTCATGAAGTTGCGCGTGAAAATACGCTGCATCAGCGTGGGCTGCCCCGCTGCGGGCGGCTCGTTTTTTTGCTGCTCGGTCAAGGACGAATCCATACAACTACGTTAAGCGCGGGACATTGCCGCTTGGAAGCGGAATCGGAGCGCGGGAAATCTTTCGGTAACAGACTGGATTTCATCGCAAAAACATGCAGTCGCCGTAGCTGAAGAAGCGGTATTTCTCCCGGACTGCGTGTTCATAGGCAGCAAGCACACGCTCGCGGCCAGCGAAGGCGCTGACCAACATAAGCAAACTGGATTGGGGTAGATGAAAGTTGGTGAGGAGCGCATTGACCAACTGGAATGGGAAGCCGGGGGAGATGAAGATCTGCGTGGAACCTGAGTGCGGCGTAAGAGGATTGCCGCCGGCATGAAGAGCGCAATGCTCAAGCGTGCGGACAACAGTGGTGCCAACGGCGACGATGCGGCGGTTTTCTGCGCGGGCGCGATTAAGTGTTGCTGCCGCTTCGGCTGACAGGGTGTAACGCTCGCGATGAAGATGCACGTCGGCTACTCGCTCGACGCGCAATGGCGCAAAGGTGCCAAGGCCGACATGCAGTGTGATGCGGGCAATATCAACTCCACGCGCCTCGATTGCGGCGAGCGCTTCCGTTGTGAAGTGGAGACCGGCGGTTGGCGCAGCAACGGAACCGGGATCGCGGGAGAAGACGGTCTGATAGCGGGTGCGGTCCGCGGCTTGATCGTCGCGGTGAATGTAGGGCGGAAGTGGCATGTGCCCGATGCGATCAAGAGCAGAGAAGAAGTCGGGCGATTCCTTAAAACGCAGCAAACGCTCACCGAACTCGCCGCGGTCAAGCACTTCGGCTTCCAGTTCAATGACGCCGGAATGCGAAGAAAATGCGAGCCTGTCGCCGATGCCAACTTTCTTCCCAGGCTTAACCAGTGCGCGCCATTCATTGGGTGCCGTCTGCTCCGTAAGCAAGACTTCGATGAAGCCAGTGGCTGCCTGGCTTTGGCGTACGGTAGTGCGGCGAGCGAATAACCGGGCGGGAATGACGCGGCTGTCATTGAGAACCAGGACATCGCCGGGATTGAGCTGAGAAGGGAATTGCGCGAAGGAAGAATCCTGAAGTCCGCCGCCTTCCCTATCAACGATGAGCATGCGGCTTGTTCCACGCTCGGCAGGTGGTTGCTGTGCGATGAGTTTTTCGGGCAGGTCAAAGTCAAAATCGGAAACGCGCAGGTCGGTCACGAAGCGTCCTTTCCGAAGTGTGCGTAGGCACGCATGCGAGCTCGTTCCATGGCGTTATTCAACTGCCGGCGCAGCGGTTCAAACTGCGTCTCATCTGTTTCGTGCGGAACATGCGTCCACGCGCCCCAACTTACGCAGATACGCGTGAACGGTTTGGGAATGAGGAAGCGGTCCCATGAGTTGAGCGTCCATGCGTGTTCGGGTTCGAGATGGAAGCAGCCAATAGGTGCGCCGGTAATCTGCGCCAGCTTGATGGGGCCCATCTTTGCCTGATAGATGGGACCGCGCGGGCCATCGGCGGTGAAGATGGCTGTGTCCCCGCTTTCAATGGCGCGCTTAAGCCCGAGAAGTCCCCCCTGTGCCCCGCGCGAACTGGAACCGCGCGCAGCGCTGTAATTGAACTTGAGGAGGATGCGCGTGATTAGCTCGCCATCAAAACTGCGGCTGATGAGAATGTAGGAGAGCGAGTGGCGAAAATAGATCGTACAAGGCAAAACGCACTGGTGCCAGAAGCAGTAAATCTCCGGGCCGGGCTTCTGGCCGAAGAGAATAGGTGTTACGCCCTCTTCCGCGATGACTTCAAAGCGCCATGTGAGGCCGACGATCCAGAGCAAAGCCCAGACGATATGCGGCGCCACCGCGAGCACGAGGCGCTGGCCGAGGGTGAAGTTCCTGTTCGAGTCGATGGCCACTCTTAAAATTCTAGCTGTAGCGAATCCAGCGGAAGATTTCCGGCAATGTGGCGCGCTTGCCGTACATGAGGATGCCCACGCGGTAGAGCTTGGTGGAAAACCAGAGCACCGCCACGATGCTGAGGGCGAGCAGGCCGATAGAGACCGCGAATTGCCATGCGGGCGGCGTCTCAGAAGCCATGCGCAAAAACATGATGACGGGCGCCGTGGGCGGGAAAAGTGATGCCGCAACGGACCAGACGGAGTTCGAGTCATTCATGACGAGAACAATAAGGGCAAAGCTGAGCCAGGTGGGCGCTGCGGCAAGCGGCATGTACATCTGCAGTTCCTGCTCGGTCTCACAGGTGGCCGCCAATCCGGCGAAGAGCGAACTGAAGAGAAGATAGCCGAGCATGAAGTAGACAGGAAAGAGAATGGCTTCGATGGCGGAGATGTGAATGGAGAGCTGACCGCTCATGACAGACGCGGAAAGCGGCGTTGCGAAGAAAACTGCCGTGGCAATGAGCCAGATTGCGATTTGCGTTAGCCCTACCGCGCAAACGCCCACGAGCTTTCCGCCAAGCAGGTCACTGGGTTTGGCAATGGCCAGCATGACCTCAAAGATGCGCGACGTTTTTTCCTGAATGATGGAGCGCGCCACGTTCATGCCGTAAATCATCGTCGTCATGGAGAGCAGAATTGCCATCACGTAGCCCTTCCAGAAAGAGGCTTCCGCGTTACTTTTGATGACGGCTCCATCGGGTTTGACCTGGTATGTCGCGAGATCGATACCTTTGGAAATTGCAGCTGCCTGGTCCCTCTGCATTCCACCCTTGATGAGGTGCTCATCGACCAGCGCCTTGTTGAGCGCGGATTCAAGGCGGGCATTCATGAGAAAGTCGCCTGCGGAAGGCGCCATGTAGGTGGCCTTCGGTTGCGCACTGGCGGAGTCTTCCACCCACAGGACCCCGTCGAGCGATTTGGCGCGAAGTTTGTCGACGAGTTGCTGCCGGTCCGCTGGAGTGGCCGGTGCGATGACGTCGACCGTTGCCTTGGAGTCTTTTTGTCCGAGGATGCGGCTGCGCAGAAGCTGTGCTAGAGCGGGATCGTCTGAAGCGATGGCGAGATGGCGGCCGGAGCCGATGCCGAGGCTTGAGAAGTAGCCGATGGCGATGATGACTGCGAAGATTGCCGGCAGGCCGAAGGTGGTCAGCTTGAAGGCGCGGCCGCGCACCTGCTCCAGGTACTCGCGTTTGGCCACAAGCAGCAGATTACGCATCGGCTTTTCCTCCCACGGCGCGAATGAATATCTCTTCCAGTGAAGGCTCGACAAGTTCAAAGCGATAAATAGTGGCCACTGCAGAAGCTTCCTTTAACAGCCTTTGGGCATCTCCATGCGGCTTGAGGCGAATCTCTGCGTGACCGGAGAAGTTGCTGGCCTCTTCAATTTCGCTGCTTTTCAGAAACTCCGCACTGCCGTCGAATTCCACAATTACGTGGTTGCGCTCGTAACGGGATTTGATGTCTCGCACCTTGCCGGAGATAACGGCTTCGCCGTGATTGATCAGGCAAATGGAGTCACAGAGTTTCTCCACCTGGTCCATGCGGTGGGTCGAGAAGATGACGGCTTTACCGTCATCCTTGAGTTCAAGCAGTACCTGCTCCAGAAGCTTGGCATTCACGGGATCGAGTCCGCTGAAAGGCTCGTCCATGATGATGAGGTCGGGATTGTGCAGCAGCGAACCAATGAACTGAATCTTCTGCTGCATGCCCTTGGAGAGTTCTTCCGTTTTCTTGTCCAGCGATGTGTCGATTTCAAGACGCCTGGCCCAGCTGGTGGCCCGTCCGTGCGCGTCTTCCGTGCTGAGACCATGCAACTGGCCGAAGAAGACGAGCTGTTCGATGACCTTCATCTTTTTGTAAAGACCGCGCTCTTCAGGCAGATAGCCGACGCGCTCAAGGCTGGCACGGTCAAATGGCTTGTCGAAGAGTTTCACGGTTCCGGAGTCGGGCATGGTTATGCCGATCATCATGCGGATGGAACTGGTTTTTCCTGCGCCATTGGGTCCAAGGAGGCCAAACATCTGCCCGGGCTCAATGGTCAGACTGAGTTCCTTGACGGCGACCTTGTTTTCGTAGGCTTTGTGAATGCGGTCGAGCTCGACGATCGCCATTGATTCTCCTGCGTAAGTTGGCGGAAGGAAATGCCGAAGCTGCGCGAAGTGCGGGCAGGGATGAGTGTATCAAAGGAACATGAATCAGCCGTTACGCGTGTTGTCCGCGCGCCGGGTGTGTGCGGACAACACGCCCGCTTTAAGTGTGGTTATTGTATGAAGCCGGCCCGGTAATGACGAGGGCGCTCTTCGATTCGCCGTGAATGTAACGGCAGCACCAGGTAGTTTCGTGGTCCACGCTATTGGGTGAATTGATCAATTCACGATAAGTAACCTTGCCGTAGAGAAAGATCTTTTCCTCCCACAGTTCAATGCGCTCGAACTCTTCGCGTGTTTTGCAAATGGTGTTGACTTCATCGCGGCTGAAGGGGCGAATGCCGACCGATTCACCGGGAAGAAGAATCATGGGCGATTCGAGCTTGTTCAGATCTTCGTCGCTGAACTCCGGCTGTTCCGGAAGATTTGATTCATCCACGGCAACCCGGATCTGGTCGACAGTTGAGATCAATTGTGCGGGCGTGCGACCGCGGTTTTGCGCTACGACTTTGAAGCTGTTTTCCACAGTCAGGAACGGTTCGACGGTCACGACAATCCATGGTCGTTCTGCTTCAACCACAGCCTGCGTGCGGAGCAGCGCTGCCGCAGCGCTGCCGAGAGCAGCCTTCGAGGTAGCCAACGAGGATTCGGTGTGCCGTTCGATGCTTTTGAGAGTGCGCAGTGCAACCATGATGGCGAAGTAGCCGAGCACGGCGAGGATGACGTAGGCGCCCCAGAGTACGCGGTCATGCCATGACCACTCATACGGCGCGGGTGGCGGACTGGAGACGATTATTTGCGGCTGATGCGGATTCCCGTTGTCAGGCTCGCCAAAACCTCCGTCGCTGTTGCCGGGGGGCGATGTTGAATTCTGCGGAGCTACTGACGGCTGAGTTGTGGCTGGTTGTGCGGTGGTGGTGGCGGGCATTGTGGCCGGACGCGTTTGGGGTTGAGTAGGGCGCGGCGCGCCGGTGCTGGACGAAGCCGGAAGCTGCGCCGCTGGATTCTGCGCGAGGAGGCCTGCAGGCACGAGGGACACCGCAAACCACGCAAGCAGAACGGCTTTTTGTCTCAGCATGGATTGAAGGATACAACAGGCGCGATGGAGAGTGAGCGATTCCAAAGGTCACAAAGGGAGTACCGATGGGGTTCGCGCGGAAGGGATGCAAAACGGGGAATACGCCAGCTAAAGGTATGACTAGCTCATCGAAGAGGTGCCGATGTCATCCTGATCAAAGGATGTTTCCGAATCCGTGGGCCGGATGAGCCTGTGCAGATAGGCACGCGATATTCCAAGGCTGCGAGCGGCCAGGGTCTTATTGCCATTGTGCTGGCGAACGGCATCGGTCGCGATTTTGATCTTGTATTCACGCAACTGCTCTTCAAACGAGCCCTCTGGATTGATTTCGTTGAACTCGATCACCTTGTCAGAGGGCAGAGTGATGGGTAGATCTTCCGCGCGGAGGATACGCCCAGGCGCCATGGCAATGGCGCGCTGAACAAGATTTTCAAGCTCACGCACATTTCCGGGCCAGGAGTAGCTCTGTAATACGGCCATGGCTTCCGGTTCGATTGAATCCATGGGTTTATCAAAGAGCGTGGAGTATTGGCGCAAAAAGTGCGTAGCGATTTGCGGAATATCTTCCGGATGCTCGGCCAGCGAAGGAGCTTCAATACGAATGACATTGATGCGGTAATAGAGGTCTTGGCGGAACTTGCCTTCAGCTATGAGTTTGGGAAGGTTTTGGTGCGTGGCGAAGATGAGCCGCGCGCGCAGAGGAATGATTCGCGTGCTACCCAGGCGATTGAATTCCATTTCCTGCAGTACACGCAGGAGTTTTACCTGGGTGAATGGGCTCAAGTCGCCAATTTCGTCGAGGAAAAGCGTTCCATCCTGAGCCTGCTCAAAGAATCCTTCGCGAGAGCCTACTGTGCCAGTAAAGGCGCCCTTTTCATGTCCAAACAATTCAGCTTCAATAAGCGTCTCAGGGATGGCGCTGCAGGAAACTGCAATAAATGGCTTGCCGGAACGTGAACCGGTGTTATGAATGGCGCGTGCGATCAGTTCTTTACCTGAACCACTCTCGCCTTGAATCAGAACTGCAGCATTAATGTTGGATACCTGCCGAACCTGTTTGTAGACCGCGCGCATGCGGCTGCTGCCGCCAAGCATGCGGTCGCAACTGGAATCAGATTCAACTTCGGACCTCTGGGCCGCACTTTCGGTCTTTGGCGCAGCCGAGGACACGGCCTGAGCGTTGGTCACCATTTCTTTCAGATCACGAATCGACGGCGGACGGCGGCAACTTCTAAGCGCACCCATTTCAACAACTTCATCGGCCTTGTCCTGCAGTTCTTCATCTGCCATCACAATCACGGGCAGCCGAAAAGCAAGAATGGTTTCTATGCGCTCGAGATGATTGGCGGTAACGTCAGCGAGAGTGGCGAAGTCCAGAAGCAGAACCTCATAGTTGTCGCTGGCCAACTTTTTTTCAATGCCCGGAACGTTTGACTCACGGAAAACGCGGAAATCCTTGCCCATGCCTGAGGACAGGAGCATATGAAGTTGCGGATCTTCAGAAATGAGTCCGATTCGTATCATTTGTCGATCTTTCGTCTCCATTGAGCGTCCGAGCAAGCATCGTCAGCCCCAGTGCTGAATCCGGTAAAAGATAAAACTCCACGCTCCTGTCAGAGGGCCAGGGCCGCATTCCTGAAGTCTTGCTGTGCGGAAAGTCTACTATGTCAACGCGTTCCGGAATCCCTCATTGAAACCTATGCGCATCATCATGAACAACTTTTCTGAAGGGTGGCTGCGATTATATCGACTTTTAGACTTCCAGTTTCAATGGGAAATACAACTGTCCACAGCTCCATAGTAACGATTGGTAGGCCTGATTGCACCATTACAAGTTCCAGTGAGCCGGTGCAACTTTCGGTGCTTGCCTAGTACTATGCAGTGCCATGCTGAATAGAGTGAACCAAGCGTCACATTACCTCTTTGCAAAGAAACTGCCTATAGCTCTTGTCAAAGCAAGCACACACGTAACACATTGAATTCAGGAGCACTTGACATCGGGCGAATTGGAGCGACAATTGCTTGAATGCCTATGTGTTCCGGAAGGTGAAGGGGAGGAGGCTCCTTTTGCATTCGTATGCCTGGTGGCCCGTGCTGGTGCTCATTACTGCGGCCACATACACCGACATGCGGACTCGCCGTATCCCGAATTGGCTGAATTTTTCATTTCTGCTTGCCGGCATTGCCGTCTCGGTCTGGATGGGCGGATGGCAAGGGCTGTGGGAAAGTCTTGCCGGGCTGGGACTGGGACTGCTGGTTTTTGGCATTTTGGCATTTATGGGCGGAATGGGAATGGGCGATGTAAAGCTTTGTGCAGCCGTCGGCGCCTGGATCGGACCGAAACAACTGCTGATTGCGATCGTAGTCACGGCAATGGCGGGAGGGTTGATTGCACTTGGAATGGCGGTTTGGGGAGGTTTTCTGGGAGAGATGTTTACCGGTGCGGGTGATCTGCTCTTTGGATGGAAGGGGCAGGGCAAGCCGTCGGAGAAATTAGTGCTTTCCAATCCCAATGCAAGAAAGATGCCATACGCGCCCGCAATTGCCATTGGTACCCTGTTCTCTTTCTTTTCTCATTGAGATTGGAGCAGTGCGCCATGTACAGTAGGCTGACGACGCACACGAAAATCAGCTATTAACATGAGCTCAGCAGTATGCACTCTGGAGCCTTGAACTGAGAAATGGATACAACGAATCTAGAAACCGATCCGCTTGACGCCCATGTACTGAAACTGGCGTTAATTGGACCTCACGAGCAGCGACGGAGAATGGTGGCGAGCGCTCTTGCCACGTCTCAGGCGGCGATGGTGCGTGAGTACTCAACCTACCCACCGACCTTGAAGGATGTTCCGCGTCTGCTGGATCAGGGCTTTGACGCGATCATCATAGATCTTGAGTCCGACCCGGAATATGCGCTTTCTCTTGTGGAAGAGATTGTGACGCAGGGGCAGGCGACAGTCATTGTTTATGCGTCTCGTGTGGATCCGAACTGGATTGTGCGCGCCATGCGCGCGGGCGCCCGTGAGTATCTGTCTGATCCCGTCGATCAAGCTGCACTGTCCGAAGCCTTAAACCGTGCCAGCACACGGAAGGTCGTCCCCAAGTCCGCCAAGAAATCAGGCGGGAAGCTGCTCGTCTTCATGGGCGGCAAGGGTGGTTCAGGTGTGACTACCGTAGCGTGCAATTTTGCGGTGTCACTCGTGCAGGAGTGTGGTCAGGGCGCGGTGTTGATTGACCTCGACCTTCCTTTGGGCGATGCGGCCCTTAGTCTTGGACTTACGCCACAGTTTTCAACGGCAGATGCGTTGCAAAATGCGGAGCGGCTCGATTCGAACTTTTTCAACAAACTGCTGATGAAGCACGCCTCGGGTTTGCCGGTGCTCGGTGCCCCCGGACGCTTTCCTCATGTGCAGGCAAGCAATGACGCCATCGACAAACTGCTGACCGTAGCGCGGCAGGAGTTCGATTGGGTGGTCGTCGACGCTGGATCGCGTTTCGATCTGACAGGTGCGACGTGGTTCCAACGCGCGGACACGGTCTACATGGTCATGCAGGCAGGTATTCCAGAGCTCCGTAATTCGCATCGGCTCATATCGGAGTTCTTCAAGTCCAACGTTCCCAAACTCGAAATTGTTCTGAACCGTTACGTTAGCCGTTCGATGGGTGTGGACGAAGAGCATATTGAAAAGGCGTTGACGAGACCGATTCAATGGAGAATACCGAGCGACTACTATACGGTTCGTCGAATGCAGAATGAAGCTGTTCCCTTGGCTTCAGAGGAGTCGGCGATTTCAAAAGCAATTCAGGATATGGCTCGTGCCGCTTGTGGCATGGAGCCGAAATTGGAGAAGAGAAGGGGATTCAGCCTTTTCAAGTAAGTTCATGCAATAGCAAATGAGTGGCCCATATGAATCTTGAGAATTTCAAAGCGGAAGTGCACAGAACCCTCCTCTCCAAACTTGATTTGGAGAAGCTGTCGCGCATCAATTCGAGTCAGGCTCGCCAGGCGGTCTCGAGCATCATTAACGAGATCATCAGTGAACGGCGTGTCCCGCTCAGCTTTGATGAGCAGGAGAAGATTCAGACCGATCTGCTCGACGAAGTGTTCGGACTTGGTCCTCTGGAGCCGTTACTGAAGGATCCGAAGATCTCCGATATTCTCGTCAACGATAAGGACCATGTCTTTATTGAAAAGGGCGGCATGTTGACGCGGGCCGATGCCTCATTTCGCGATGACCGCCACCTGCTGCAGATTATTGACCGGATCGTGTCGCGCGTCGGACGGCGCGTGGATGAGTCGTCGCCCATGGTGGATGCCCGTTTGCCAGACGGATCCCGTGTGAACGCGATTATTCCGCCACTCGCGCTTGATGGCCCGTCACTCTCCATTCGTCGTTTTGGCACGGGACCTCTGGCTGCCAATCAGCTTGTTCAGTTGAAGAGTATCTCGGCTGAAATGATGGAGTTACTGTCGGCCGCGGTGCGCGCACGTCTCAGCGTGCTGATCTCCGGCGGTACGGGCGCTGGAAAAACTACCTTTCTCAACATTCTTTCGCAGTACATTCCCCAAAATGAGCGCGTCATTACAATTGAGGACGCCGCCGAACTGCAGCTTGCTCAGGAAAACATCGTTCGTCTTGAAACGCGTCCACCCAACGTGGAAGGTCAGGGCGCAGTTCGCCAGAGGCAACTGCTAATTAACTGCCTTCGTATGCGGCCCGATCGCATCATCATTGGTGAGTGCCGCGGCGAAGAAGCTTTCGATATGTTGCAGGCAATGAACACCGGTCACGAAGGTTCGATGACTACTATTCACGCCAACACCGCACGCGACGCTCTGACCCGTCTTGAATCGATGGTGGCTATGAGCAACCTGAGCATGCCGGAAAAGACACTTCGCCAGCAGATCGCCTCTGCATTGACGGTAGTAATTCAATGTACACGTCTGAGCGATGGAAGTCGTAAATGCGTGAGTATTCACGAAATTACGGGCATGGAAGAGAACGTAATTTCAATGCAGGAAATTTTCGCGTTCCAGAAGAAGGGAATTGGACCGAATGGCAAGGTTCAAGGGGTGTTTCAGCCTAGCCATATTCGTCCGCGCTTCCTCGATCAATTGCGTACGGCCGGCATCTTCCTGCCACCGACCATGTTTGAGCGCGCGACGGAAGTGAGTTAACCGGAAGGAGTATGCCATGTTTGTAATCTTTGTCCTGGTCTTCCTGGCTGTCTTCGTGATTGTCGCGCTGCTGTTGATCGCGGCTGGTCCGGGCAAGGCAGAGCAAGGCAAGAAAGTAATGGCCCGCCTGGATTCGGCGCTTGCCTTAGGCAAGTCCGAGAGCAGTGATCTTCTGGTGGATATCCGCAAGACCGAGTTGATGAGTTCGATTCCGTGGCTGGATCGAACGCTCGCTAAATTGGAGTTGGCTCCCCGTCTACGCAGACTTCTTTACCAGGCGGATTTGAAGTGGACGGTCGGCGGCCTGATGATGTCATGCCTGGCGGCGTTCGCGGTTCCGGGCTATCTAGTCTATCTGCGCACGAGCAATATCATTTTCGGCATCCTGATCGGTTTAGTTTTTGGATTTGGGCCGATTGGATACGTCCTGTTCAAGCGCAACAAGCGCCTGGCCAAATTTGAAGAAGGGCTTCCCGAAGCTCTCGACCTGATTTGCAGCGCGCTGCGCGTGGGACACAG
>JAGWSG010000028.1 GCA_028876335.1 Acidobacteriota bacterium | reverse complement strand
GCGCCTCGCAAGGCGCCCTTTTCTGTTGCTGTGGTTGCAACTACTTGCTGATGAGGCGAACCGTCACAATCTGGTGTGGCTTCACATCCACCTTGAACGTGTGCGCGTCGTCGGTGGTGATGGGAGTCTTGTCTCGCTCCACGGCATCTGTGAGGACGGCCTTCTCAATCGAAATGACCGGCACATGAACCGTAACAGAGCGTGCCTCGCCGCCGAGATCGATCAGGCGCAGAATGGTTCCGTTGCCGTCCTCGGCAGGCTTCCAGGTATCAACCAGCACAGCAGGATCGTTGACTGTGAGGAAGCTGCTCTGGGTTCCGCTCAATGGCTCAGGCTGTTCAATGGCCTTGTCCTGTGAGCGAATCTGGTTCTCTTCCATGGGCGTTGCTTCCTCCCAGCCCATGCGGCTCAATGCGGCATCGTCCGTTTGCGCGGCGCTGGTGACCACGTAGCGGAAGCGGAAGTGACCGCCCTGCTCGGCGCGGTAGTTGGTGTGCCAGTAGTTATTCATGGCGTAGGAGAATATGTTGCCCGGGCGCTGGCCGAATTCCGTGGGCCACTCACCGCGGTTGATGTCGCCCAGCGTGACGAGCGAAGCATCAAGCGGCATGACGGTTGCGGAGACGCCATCCTGCTGTACGGAGACCCAATGCTGCACAGAGAACCACTCGTGCCCCGCGCCGGGATACATATCCTTAGCCGGATTCACCACGCCATTCTGAATCTCGTACTGGAACTCAGGGTGCGTCATGGCGAAGGGGAAGGCAAAGTACACCGCTTCCTTCTTGAGCTCTGACTTTTTGTCCACATCTTCAATCAGTTCAATTTTCTTCTGATTATTGAAGAGGCGAATTTCCGTGTGAATCTCCGGCGTGTTTTCTGCAGATGAGACCAGCTCTGCCTGCCAGCCCCACGGAGTCTGCTCAACAGAAAGCAGCTTTCCATTCTGCGCCGGATGCGGATAGAGCTCAGGCTTGGGAGAGACAGCGCGATACTGCAGTAGGCTGTTCGGCCACTTATCTCCGCCGCTCACGTAGACATACTGCCCAAAGCGATATTGACTGCCCGTGTTGACCAGTTCTTTATTCAACTGTTTGTCGTAAATGCTGCGGATGCTGCCCGATGCCGGGTCGAGCTCGACGCGGTAGTAGGGGCTTTCAAGCGTTGTCGCCATGGAGGTGTGCGCTTCTGGTGCGGCCGAAGATGCGGCGCGCCGCAACGCGTACACTTTGTAGCCCATTGCCGGAACAGCGGTGGCGCAGAACTCAACTTTGCGGTAGTTGGGCCCTTCATGCAGAACGATATAGGGAACGCTCTGCTTGGTGGCAGCGTCGGCAATCTCCATGCCCTTGTCGAGATCGATGACGACCTGTCCGTCGCGCGTCCAGTTCAAGGGATTGAAGACGATGAGGTTGTCGACACCGGCCGCGATGGAGTCAGTGAGGGTGGCCATGCTGGAGCGGAGGATGTTGTCGCGCAGGTCAGCGGCTGAGGTAGCGCGGCTGTCCTTTACCTTGAGCTGCTTGACGGCCTCGTCGCTCTTGGGATCGGAGACGCTGTTCCAGGAGAGCCAGGTGTGCTCGTCCATGAGCACCATGTTGGCCCACATGGAGTTGAGTTCTTCACGATTGACGGCAATCTTCGGATTGACCAGCGTGCTGATCGTGGCGAGCTTCTCCGCCGAAGGCGCACGGCTTTCGTTTTGGCGCTCGAGCGCAGCATAGAAGGCGTCCGAGCCGATGCCGTCTTCCCAGTAGGGGCCGCCGTCGCCGCGCACGGTGGGAATGTCGTCGCCAAACTGCTGGGCAATCTTCTCCAGCGCATCGTGGAAGCCCGAGTAAACGATATGCGGGTAAGCATAGAGTGAGTTCCACATATCGGCGAGCTCGGCCTGCTGCGGGTAGAGGTCAGTGTTCTCAACCTGCGTGCCGAAGAGGATGGCAGCGTTGGCCTTGTAGCTTGCGTGCTGGTACATCTGCAGGAAGAGCGGCAGCACTTCTTCGCCGGTATCAGTGTGCGGAGGCAGGCCAAACATGAACTGCATCTGCATGTAGTGGCGCGAATACCACATGAGCACCTTGCCGCCGTCGGGCCCCTGCCAATAGAAGGGTGTTTTCTCATTCAGATGCCCCTGCAGCAGAACAGGCGCGCGGTCATTGTTGCTGCCGGCAGCAAAGTAGTGGATGCCGGCGGCGGAGAGGATCGACGCGTACGACCACGAATACGAAGGCACGTCAGTGATGTTGGCGTAGTTGAAGGGCGTGCCGTGGATACGGCTAAAGTCGGCCGAGGGGTAGAGCGAACGGATGAGCGTTTCTGCAGTGGGGAAGCCGGTGAGCACGTTGCTGGACTGCGCGGGGATGTAAATCTTCTGGTCTTTGATGGCCTGCAGAATGCGCTGCTGCTCGGCGGGCGTGCGCGAGTGCATGAACTGGTCGAGATTCCACTCGCCGTCCGTACTGAAGTGGAAGCCGGGATGTTTGTCTGCCAGATCGATTGCCTCGTCAAGAATGCGGCTCTGAATGGCGGAGACCTTGGCCTGGTAGTCGCTGTAACCCACGTCAAGGTGCACGTGAGGAACCAGATAGAGAGTCCACTTCTTTTGCGGGGAGATTGGCTGGATGAGACGAGCGCTATGGCCGCCGCCCGCCGCGACATTGATTTGCGCCCGTGTATTGACAGCAAACTCCGGCACGTAGAAGCTGATGCGTTCTTCGCCGAAGTCCTGCTTGCCGGCGAGCGGTTGGGTGAGGGTATGACCCGCGATGGAGAAGCGAACTTGACCTGACTTCGGGCGCTCGTCGTAGCGGACGAATACATCGACACGCTCTGCGGTTGTGCCGCCCTTGTTTGTGTAGAAGATAGTGGGCTCCACGGTGGCCGTGACGGCAGAGGGAAGCTTATCCGCGTGGTCAAGTTCCACGGCGTCGTAGTTGAAGGCGGCATCGGGAACGTCGTGCTCACCGGGGGAGACAGCCTGCAAAGAGATGGTATTCACGCCGGACTTGAGCCAGGCTCCGGGGAATTCGAACTCGACTTCGGCGCGGCCGTAGGCGGGATCAAACGCGGCCACCATGTCGCCCATTTTGTAGTCGAGCTTGGGATGCACGTAAAAGGTTCCCATGCGGCCGTTGATGCCTACGCGGATGGCCGGCACGCTGGAATGCTCAATCATAAGAGAGACTTTGAGCTTGTAGGCCTGGCCTGGATTGCCGTCAACGGAGAAGAGAATGTTGCGCGCAGCGGCGGCTTCTTCGTGTTCCTTGTCCGTGCCCGGAACGGGAGCATAGGCGTACCAGTCCGCATCCGGCTTGCTCTTGCCGATGGTGTAGTTGACCTGAGCCGCAGGCTGGCTGTCGGCAAATTCGCCAGAGGAGCCGTCGAAGACACCTATATTCCAGACCTGCGTGCTTTTAGCCTGGGCGAAAGTTCGCTGTGTAAGACAAGGAAGGCAAGAGAGAAGAACAAAGGCAGCAGTGCAGGATTTCCAATTCATGAGGTCTCCGCGGGGGCAATAAACCAGCGCTGCAATTGTTCGAATTGCTGCGGGTTGGTTACGTTACCATTTCGATTTCCTAGAAATGCTACATCATGAATGGGGGTGCTGCCTTCCTGGGACTATGCGAGAGCTCAATACAAGTCCGGAATCATCATGGAAGAAAGCGTGGAGCACCAAACCAGTGGAAATATCCAGCGGAATGAAACGGAAATTTGAGTGCTTTACCGGGTGCTTTTGAAGACGAAAGTCTCGGCATTGCAAACCTAGAGGAAAAACTCGCCGCACGTGCTGGAATAGGCCAGTATTTCCTGCTCAATTCATATTTGCAGCAGTGAAAAAGAGCGAAATTTGCCTAAATTTGCTCTTTTGCAATCGAAGCCCGACAGAAAGCTTGCGGAATGATCCAAACGGGAGCGGAAAGGCGGAGGACTAAGAGGCTGCCGCGCCGAGCCGCGTTACGGTGATGACGCTTATATCGTCCTCTTGCCCGAAAGATTGTGCCGCCTGAGCGATGGCTACCGCGGTAGGCGTAGAGCGAAGAAGATCAAGCACGCGATCAAACCCGAAGAGTTGTCCTTTGGAATCCGTCGCTTCCGGCACGCCGTCAGTGAGCAGCAGCAAACGATCATTCTCAGACAACTGGAAGGTGAGAATTGAGCAGGTGTGCTGCTGGACTAAGCCGAGAGGCAGCGAGCCATCTACGGCAAGGGGCTTCCCATTCAAATAAGGCGGCAGGTGTCCGGCGTTGGCAAGAGTGGCCGCGCCGGATGCCGAGATGTTGAGCGCGAGACAGGTGGTGGGTGCATCGCCACGCCCGATGAGGCGCTGATTGAGTGCGCGCAGGATTTCGGCAGGTTCGCGTGTCCACTCGGCAGTAGAACGGATTGCGCCAACCAACAGAGCAACGAGCATGCCAGCCTTCAGGCCCTTGCCTGTGACATCGCCTGCGACGATGAGCAGGCTACCGTCCTCCTTGTTCGGAATCACCTGGAAGAAGTCGCCGCCGACTTCGCTCGCGGGTCTGTATTCAGTCTCAATCGCGAATCCATTCAGGATGACGTGTTGCTCTGGCAGTATGACCTTCTGGACCTCCTGCGCCTGTTTGACGTCAATGGCCATCTGGCGCTGGCGCCTGATGGAGAGCAGCAACCGCCGCAGGAGCAACAGCGCGATGGCGGCGGTTGAGACCATATTGGCCAGCTGGCCCGAGTAGATGGTGATGCCGAAGGGAGCCCACGTGGGAGCGAGATTGTGTGAAAAGAGATCGCTGGCAAACTGCGCGACGAGTAGTGGCAAAACAGCGGGAAGCACGAACCAGCCCTCAGTGCCCTGCTTGCGAATACCAAGTACGACAACGAAGATGAACAGCGGCAGGAAGGCAAGACGGACCGCGACGGAGATCATGCCGAATGCCAGCACCGGAGGGTGCGGATTCACTCGATATAAGAAGTCTCCACCAATGATCTTGGTGACCATGTAAAGCAGCATCAGCGCGGCAATGATTCCCGGAAACCATGAGGGGCGTTTCAGGCGGAACCAGTACCACCAGACCATGATCCATCCACAGAGGATGAGCGGATTGGAAAACACGTCGAAGAAGATGAAGGCGGCTCGAAGGGAAATACCGGACGTCAACGTGAATATTGTGAGAACCGCGTCGGAGACAGCGGTGAAGATGAAAACGGCAGACAGCCACAGATAAACCGAATCCGAGCGGTCAAAGAGAATCAGGCCGGCAGCAATGATGCCGAGCAGGAAGAGCAGGATGCTTTCAAACGAGGCATAGGCGCTTTGCACGACCAGCCTCTGCCAGTCCAGGCGCGTGTGTTCCGCAATGGCAGACTGTACGCCAAGCCAGGGTGCATAGTGCAGTCCGCCGGCATAAGGGGAGTGAGTTAGTCCCATCGGGCCCATCCACACGCGAAATGCAATGGTGTACATGCCAGGTGCGGCGTCGGGTCCGCCTTTGGATTCGGGGATCAACATGGCGGCCGGAGTTGTAGATGTGACTCTCGGCGATCTACCGGGGATGTCGAATTTGCCGATGCCGCCGAGCAGCACGCCATTGGCGAATATTTGATATCCATCATCGACATAGATGGGCGACGACATGGCCAACCGGTCGGGCGGATCTGTGACCGCGTGAAAACGCATTCGATACCAGGCATAACCGATATAGCCGGCGTGGCCGCGCGCCGTCCAGCCGGGGAGATAGCGCGGATCGCCGTTGTAGGGATCCTTCCACCCGGGCATCGGTTTGAGCGAGACATTCTCCCAGGCCGAATCGTCGAAGCCGGGCTCTGCCCAGAGGTAGCGGCCAGTTTTTGGGTCGATGGGCGAGTCGCCGGTGTTGAACTTCCAAGGGCCGTTAAGAGACACGGCTGCTTCCCCCAGTGAGAACTGAGGTATGGCTGGCAATTGCTTCGCCTGTGCATGGAGGATTGCGGCAGGGATGAAAAGCATCAGAACAGCGAGAAGCCGGTAGGGCCTGATTGTCATTTGCCTTCCCTGGATATAGCCCAACGTTCAGATACTATACCCACAAAACTCCCATCGACGAATGGAAAGTCCGAGGCGACAGAAGGGGCGCACCTGCACGGTCATCAGGCGCGGTGGATTGTCCGCCGATTTATGCCTGGCGGCAATGCCGGCCGAAGGGCTGTGCAGGGTTTGCGATTCAAGCGCCGGCCGCGAGAGTACTTGAAGTTGCTCTGCAGATGGGCTACAAAGAGCATTCAATGTGTCCGCCTATCGAAAGACTCCAGGCAATTGAGGAAGAGGTAAAGCCGGTGGACAGGTTTTAATTACAGGCAGGACTGTATAGGAAGAATTGCGGAGCAGGGGAGAGACGTTGAAACAGATTCTTGCGGTTCGCTACCTGCTGGTGTTCTGGCTATTTGTACTTTCCGCCATTGCCTTCTTGGACCGCACAAACATTTCGTTTGCCGGTACTTCGATTATCCGTGACTACCGCATCGATAATGTGCAACTGGGGCTGATCTTCAGCGCATTCCTGGTTGGATATGCAGCCTTCCAGGTTGCAGGCGGCTGGCTCGCTGGACGTATGGGGCCACGTCGCGTCCTGGCAGCCGGGGTGATTTGGTGGGGCGTTTTTACCGCGCTCACGGCTACCATTCCGACGGATATCGGAAATGCACTGGCGATTCTTATTGGCGTCCGGTTCCTCCTGGGCGCCGGGGAAGCTGTTGTGTATCCGGCCACCAATCAGTTTGTGGCGGAATGGATTCCGATACAGGAGCGGGGTCTGGCCAACGGGATTATTTTCGCGGGGGTGGGGGCGGGTGCCGGCCTTACACCGCCATTGCTGGTTGCCGTGAACAGACACTATGGCTGGCGCGCGTCCTTCTGGATGTGTGCGGTGCTGGGGATTTTGGCGGGCATAGCGTGGTATCTGCTCGCGCGCGATACTCCAGAGGAACACAAAAGCGTGAAACCGGCCGAGTTGAAACGAATTCAAGCCGGCCGCGGATTGCCTGACGCAGACGCGGGAACCGACGGTGCTGTCGGGAAAGCGAGAGTGCCGTGGCTGCGCATTTTTCTGAGCCGGCAGATTCTGACTCTGACGCTGAGCTATTTCAGCTTTGGATATGTGGCCTGGGTTTTCTTCAGCTGGTTTTATATATATCTAGTACAGGTACGCGGACTGGACACGAAGACCAGTGCGTTCTTCTCTATGCTTCCCTTTCTGGCCATGACAGTGTGCTGCCTGGTGGGAGGCGCGATCAGCGACTGGCTCACTCAACGCTATGGCGTGCGACTGGGGCGCAGCGGCCTGGGAGCATTGTCACTGGGGGCGACTTCAATCTTTCTCGCACTTGGCGCGCGCGTTGAGAATGCATACACAGCCGGGATTGTGCTGGCGGGCGGCGCGGGCGCACTCTACCTGTCGCAGAGTTGCTTCTGGTCAGTCTCCGCAGACGTAGGCGGCAGGCATTCCGG
>JAGWSG010000027.1 GCA_028876335.1 Acidobacteriota bacterium | reverse complement strand
TTGGTGGCGAGTCCGACGGAGGAGCGGAGCTGGGAGCCGGCGCGCTCGCGGATGCGGGCTTTGACGAGGCGGCCGAGCTCGAGTGCGGCGAGGAGGGGGCGCTCGCGGCCGAGGAGGCGGCAGGCCATCTCGTCAATGGAGAGGACGGCGGAGACGGGGAGGCAGGACTCGACGGCTTCAATGACGCGGTGGTGGTATTCGACGTAGATTTCGTGGCGGGCTTCGACGAATTCGATGCCGGGACAGAGGCGGCGTGCGTCTGCGACGACGGTGCCGGTTTTGACGCCGTAGGCCTTGGCTTCATAGGAGGCGGCGATGCAGACGGTGGTGTCTGCAAGCATGGGGACGACGCCGATGGGGCGGTTGCGGAGGTTGGGGCGTACCTGCTGCTCGACGGAGGCGAAGTAGGAATTGAGATCGACGAAGAGCCAGTTGAGGAGGTTGTGGTCGGCGGGCATTGCATGCAGCGGACTTGTTTGAGTAGGATCTGGGGCGGAGTCGGGGTCGTTGTAGAGCTCGTGGAGTGGGGAGTCGGCGGGGATGGGGTTGTCCGGATTTTGGAGGTCGTGATCCGGGGGGTGAGGCATGCGGATATTTTCGCCTTTTCTTTGCTGCCGGGCAAGGGGAAACTGGGGGCGAGGGTGTGACTGTGCCGTGGAATTTTGGTCAATCGATTAAGTGACGGACGTGGAAAGGCGATGCTACACTGGTGGCGCCTGAAGACCGGGGTTTGCGCAGAGACTTTCTGGCCGCAAGCGTGGTCTATATAGATAGACGAGGTGGGGTATGCAACACCTGATGCAATGGCTAACGGATTCGGCGACCGTAATTGCCATCGTGGTGACGGTGGGTGTTGGTGTGCTTCTTTTCTGCTGCCTGGGCTGCAGCAAATGCGGCGGCTGCGAGAAGGATGAGCTTTTCCGCCATCGGCACCCGTAAACACCGTTGTATGGGTCAACTACAGTGAGGTAGACGGCGCTGGTGCGCCTTGAGATTTGTGCTTGCAATGAAGAGGCTCCCAGGGATGGGAGCCTCTTGTGTTTGGGGGACAGGGATGGATGCCTTCTATTGCGCGGGGGGCATGAGGTATTGCTCGAAATGCGCGAGGATGCGGGTGTAGAGATGGGTTTTGACGTCGGCGCCTGCGATGGAGTGAGTTTTGCGCGGGTAGAGCTGGAGGTCGTAGGGCTTCTGGGCTTCAATAAGCGCCTGGATGTACTGGATGGAATTTTCCATGTGGACGTTGTCGTCTCCGGTGCCGTGGACGAGGAGCAGGTGGCCGTGTAGGTCTTTGGCGGTGAGCACGTCGGCGGCGGCGTTGTAGACGTCGGGGTTGTCCTGGGGCAGGCCGAGGTAGCGCTCGGTGTAGATGGAATCGTAGTTGCGGAAGTCAGTGACGGGCGCGACGGAGACGCCGGCGCGGAAGCGGTCTGAGTGGCTCATGGCGTAGAGGGTGAAGGTGCCGCCCCAGCTCCAGCCCCACCAGCCGAGACGTTTGGGATCGAGCTGGGGATATTTGGCGAGGACATCGTCTATGACGGTCATCTGGTCTTCAAACTGAATGGCGCCGAAGTTGTGATAGGCGAACTGCGCGAAGGTGCGGCCGCGCATGCTCATGCCGCGATTGTCCGCATGGAGGACGGCGAATCCGTGCTCGGCGAGGAGTTCGTCAAAGAAGAGCGCGGAGCTCCACTTATTATTTACGGTCTGCGCACCGGGGCCGCCGTAGGGATTGACGATGAGCGGGACGGAGGCGGGGTCGGTTTTGCCTGCGGGCAAAAGCAGGGTGGCGAAGAGCGACGTGCCGTCATGCGCTTTCACAGTGATGGACTCGGGTTCGCGGAGACCATACGCATCAAGCGCGTGGGTTTCCCAGAAGGCCTTGCAGGCGCCGCCGGTTGCGCAGAGCGAATAGACGGGGGGAGTCATGCGGGTGGAGAAATCATCTACGTAGCGGGATCCATCGGGCGAGAAGGTGGGTGAGTGCGTGCCGGCGGCGGTGCTGAGCTGCTTGCGCTGGCCGTCAAAGGTGACCTGCCAGATGCCAATGTCCTGCAGGTTGTCTTCATTGGAGAGATAGGTGATGAGTTTGGCTTTGGGGTCGACGCGGACGATTCTGCTGACTTCGAAATCGCCGGAGGTGAGCTGCTTTACGAGCGTTGCAGGAGCTGACTCTGGGTTGGACTGGTTGTAACTGTAGAGGTAGATGTGATTGTGCCCGTCGTTCCAGTTAGAAAGCACGATGAAGCCGTCGCGCACGGTGAGGTCGTAATTTATGTCGAGGAATTTGTCGTCGGAGATGTCGAGTACCTTGACGGCCTCACCGGAGTCGATGCGGGCGAAGTAAAGCGCGCGGTGCTGGTGATCACGGGTGAGGGTTTCAATCCAGACGTTGTTGGCATCGATCCAGCCGAAGCGTGGAATGTAGTCGTCGCCCTGCTTGATGGGGAGATTGATCCATTTGGCGCGCCCGCCCGAGGCTTTGACGATA
The DNA here is from genome assembly GCA_028876335.1 of Acidobacteriota bacterium. Classification (GTDB taxonomy): domain Bacteria; phylum Acidobacteriota; class Terriglobia; order Terriglobales; family Acidobacteriaceae; genus Telmatobacter. Next base: position 6,332 of record JAGWSG010000027.1, on the reverse strand, counting down.
CCGACGTGAACGACGGGATTCGCGTCACCGGCCTGCGGATAGGACTGCAACGAGACGGTGGCATGTGTGGGCAACCAGTCTGTGAGTGGATAGGCAGGTACACGGGACTGATCGGACTCGAGGTAGGCGAGGTATTTGGAGTCGGGTGACCAGAAGTAGTCGCTGCGCACGTCGAGCTCTTCGGCGTAGACCCAACTGACTTCGCCATTGAGGAAGGAGGGTGACTCGTGTTCGGCGACATCGCGTGTGGGCTGGCCCATCTCGTCAAAGTGCATGACGGCGAGGTTGTGCCTGCGGACGAGAGCGAGGAGTTTGCCGTCGGGTGAAAACTTGGGATCTGTACCGGCGGCCATGCCGGAGGTGCCGAGGTCGATGCCGACTCCGTTTTTGAGATTGAAGAGCCAGAGGTGGCCGTTGGCGTCAAAGAGAAGGTGCTGCGAGTCGGGCGCCCAGACGTAGTCGGGCATGCTATAGCGTTCTCGGTGGTCGCGCTCCTGCTCGGTGGCACGACCGGCGGAGAAGCTCCTCATTTTGGCGCGGCTGATGAGCACGTGCGTGGTGCCGGCGGGATCGAGGTCGATGAGCTGGTCACTGTCAATGTACGAGAGGTGATTGCCGTCGGGCGACCAGGTGATGTCACCGGGAGGGTTGCCGAGGAGCGAGCCGTGCGCGTAGATTTTGTCGACCGTGAGCGGGATGGGCTGCTGCTGGGCAGGAAGCCCGACGGTGAAGGCAGTGAGGGCAAGGCAGGAAGACAGAAGAGCAGTGGATGCTCGCATGGACGACGGAACCTCCGAAACAGATACCCCGGGATTCGATGAGCGTGCGTCGAGACGGGTAGAGATCTATATGGGGCAGTTTAACGCAGGCATTGCATGCGGCGGACGCTCGCTTGTCGCTCGCAGAAGATTTGAGTTTGAGCTTTTGACGCCGGCCCTACGGGACGGCAAATTTGCGATTGATAAATTCTCAGGATTGAGTCCGCTAGCGCGGACTTCATCCTGGGCTATTTCTTGCGGCACCCCTCCGGAGTGTGATCTGTACAGTTGCACTCTGCGCAGGACCGGTTTGCGTGCCCATCGCCTATTTGCACTTTGATTGGGTATGATGGCGGGGTTGTTTAAGTACGGGAGGTTGTAGGCATGGATCGACGGAAGTTTATGGGGATTGCGGCGGCTGCGGCTGCAGGCAGTGTTGCGCTGGAGCGCGGGGCGAAGGCGAGCGAAGCAAGTACGGATGCGATGGCTGCGAGCGCGGCGATGGGGGCGGGCGGAGATGCGACGCCGTTTCCAGTAAGCGTGATGCTCTGGACGGTGTTTCGCGATTTGCCGTTTGAAGAGCGGCTGGCGAAGGTGGCCGAGGCCGGCTACACGAACGTTGAGCTGGTGGGCGAATACGCGAAGTGGACGGAAGAGGACTACGAAAAGGCCATTGCCGCGAAGAAGAAGTACGGCATCAAGTTTGATGCGACGGCGGGCATTCACCACGGACTGGCGGATGCGACGGTACGCGAGGCGTTTCTGGCGGATCTGAAAGCGGCGCTTGTGCCGATGGAGCGGCTGGAGATTCCGGCGATTATTGTGCTGGGCGGCAACATTGTGCCCGGACAGACACCGGCCGAGCAGCATGAAGCAGCGATTGAGACTTTGAAGCAGGCGGCGAAGGTGGTAGAAGGCAAGACGATTGCCGGTGAGCCGGTAAGGCTGCTGCTGGAAACGATCGACCCGGAAGAGAATCCGAAGTTTTATATGAAGACGATTACCGAGGCGATTGAGGTGGTGCGCGCGGTGAATCATCCGCAGGTGCAACTGCTGTACGACTTCTTCCACGAGCAGATTGCCGAGGGCAATTTAATTGAGAAGATTGAGAAGCACAGCGACGTGATTGGGCTGGTGCATGTGGCGGATGTTCCGGGGCGACACCAGCCGGGGACGGGCGAGATCAATTACATGAATATTTATCGCGCCCTGGCAAAGCACAACTACAAGTACAAGGCCGCGATGGAGTTTATTCCGAACGGAGACCAGGTGGAAGCGCTGCGGAAGGCCAAGGCGGAAGTGGCAAGCATTGCTTGAAGAAGTGCAGGTTCAGAATCGAAAGGAGCCGGGGCTCAGGTCCCGGCTCCTTTTTTGGTTGACTTCTCTCGTTGTTGAAAGGTGCTGCTCTCCTCTGGCTGGCAGAGACTGAGAGCGGGCGCTCAGGCGAAGGGTGAGGGGCCAACGAGCTTCATGTCATAGCGAGCGAAGATCTCCGCGGTAAAGCCCGGGCCATTGGGGATGGCGACGGCGCGAAAGAACTCTTCCATTTTGCCGGCAGGTGTGAAGGCGATGAGCATGTGGCCGGGCGTGGTGCCGACGTGCGAGAAGGTATGCGGGATACCTCGCGGGCCGAAGGCGGAGTCACCGGGGCCGAGGCGGAAGCGCTTGTCGCCGACCTGGAAGTCGATCTGGCCAGCCATGACGTAGAACCATTCGTCCTGGTGATAGTGCATATGCAGCGGCGGACCGCCCTTGACGAGGTTTTCATGCTCGATAAGGAAGAGGCCGTTTGCGGTTTCACGCGGCAGCACCTTGAATAGGATTCGGCTGTAGCCAAGGGAGTGAGTCTGATCGAGGCGGTCGTGACCGGAGCGGACAATGACGCCTTCTCTGGCTGGTTCTGCGTCTGCGTTTATTGCGTGCTCGAGTGCGAAGGCGGGAATGGCTGCGGCTGCAGTGGAAAGAAACGAGCGGCGTTTCATGGATGTCTCCTGCGGCAAAAAAGTACATGAATGAAAATGGAGCGCAGTTAATCTAACGCACATTCGCATCTTGCACAATTGCGAAATTGAAATGCGCGATCTTTTTCAGCCGACGGGAACGAGGTTGCCTGGCGGGGGTGCGTTGTCTGGCACGTGAGTAAGGCGCATGGGACTTGGCGGTGCGGACAGGCTGAAGCGCTTCTGATTCGCCAGGAAACGGACGAGCAGATTGCGCTGGTCAAATGTGATTGCGAATATCTGCATGGGCGGCGAGCCGAAGTTGACGAGTGGAAAGGCTGGATGGATTTCAACCACTGGGTGCGTGAAGGTGTAGCGACCAAGGCGCACGTCTGAAGCAAGCTTGGCGGCTTTCAATTCAAAGCGCGTGGAGACGGAGCGGCCTTGCGCGAAGGCGACGGGAGCGATGTCGTATTTGAGCTGATCGGCGATGTGGGTAGGGATGACGAGTCCGCCGCCACCGGAGTCGAGCTGCGCCTCAACGGGTGGGAAACCGTCGAGCGTAAGTGCGGCAATGGGGACGCCGTGCGGCATGCGGAAGGGCAGAACGGATTTACCGCCGTCGGGCTTGAGAGCGCCTCGCGTAAGGACGATCTGGCGATTGGGAAAGTCGAGCGTGAGCAGGAAGTCGCGGAAGAGGGTGAAGCCGAGCACGCCATCGCACTGACCGGCCTCTGCGAAGAAGCCGTGATCAACGGCGCGGACACCGGTGAAGTTGATGCCGGCAAACTCGAGTGAATCAATGAAGACGATGGGGGCTGATTTGCTGCCGAGGCCACTGGGATCACTGAGATTGGCCTGGCCGACGACGGGCAGATGAAGCTGTGTGGCGAGGGCGGGTGAGACGAGGGCGTCACCGCCGGTGCCGGTATCGACTACGAAGCGGAAGGGACCTTTGCCGTTGACCATGACCTGGATGTAGGGCTTGCCGTAATCCAGGTCCATGGGGGCCGCGTGGAGCGGTGTTGCGGTGGACGGATGTTGCGCAGGAACGGTGAGCGGGAGACCAGACACACTGAGAGTGAGGATGACGAGTGCGCGCGGAATGCCGTTAGGGATGGGCATGGGGAACCCTCCTTGCGACGCGCGGTGCAGGCGTAGGAGCGGGTGAGGAAGCTGGGCCTGGGCCGTGCCTCATTGTACGGCTGATTTGGAGCGGTTGTTCCGGGATTGTGATGAAGATTTTTGCGGGATGAAAGCGAAATGGGCGGGGTCAGGATTTGGGAGGGCGGTCAAAGACGCCATCGGCCCAGAGGATGACGACGAGGGCGATGATGTAGAGAACCATGAGCTGGGTGTCGAAGGGGCCGCCGGCGCCGGGAGGGCCGGGATCGTGATGGAGATACTGGCCGATGGTGAAGATAACGCCGAAGAGAATGAGAGCAAAGAGCTTGGCACCGAAGCTGAAGGCGGGCGCCTTGGGGATGGAGCCGGTTTCCGCGCCGAGCGAGGGGTCGAGGGCCTCGGGGCTGAAGGTGTCGGGGTCGAAGGATTGTTTTGGCGTGTCTTGAGGATTGGTGGGCATGGGAGTCTGTAAAGACAGATTACGAGCAAATTGCAGACAAGGAGCGGAAATTGTTGGGAAGTATGAGTGAAAACGTGTTGGTGATTCCCGGAGACGGGGTGGTGATTGGTTGAGGCGAATTGCCGGATTGATTTGGGTGTTGGAATTCTTAGCGTTCTGTTTAACCTGGGCCATGATTTGGGCGTATAGTGTGGGTGCGTGACCGGACTCTGCCGGACTTGCAAAGGAGACCCTACCGACTCAATTCCGCTCCAGTAGGCATAACAAGTTAAGAGAAATCGCTGCAAGATCCTGCGAGTGAAGCGCCTGGTGAAAGGCACGCAGGAGGACTGCAAAATGATAGATACAATGTCGCGGAGCAATGTGAGGGAATTACTGGAAGAGACTTCAGACCCTTGTGTCACGATTTTTATGCCGACACATCAGAAAGGACTGGAGACACTTCAAGGTCCGATTCGACTGAGGAATTTGCTAAGAAAGGCAGGAGATGAGTTACGCGCAAGAGGGCTTGGTGCTGCGGATGCAGAGAGTCTTCTGAGTGCGGTTTCCGACCTTGCTTCCGATCACTCCTTCTGGCAACACCAATCCGATGGTCTGGCAATTTTTGCTTCGTCGGGTCGAACGCGTTTCTACAGGCTGCCAGTGCCGTTTCCGGAACTGGTGATTGTGGCTGAGCGCTTCCACCTGAAGCCGGTTCTTCCGTTGCTAATTTCAGGCGGACAGTTTTATGTTCTGGCATTGAGCCAGAACCGTGTGCGGCTGTTCCAGGGAACGCAGGCTGGGATGAGCGAGCAGGTTCTGGAAGGCATACCAGAGAGCCTTCATGAATCGATCGGGGCCATTCCGGGAAGTGCACAACTGCAATTTCACACGGCCTCTGCAGGCGGGAGGGGACGCCAGAAGCCTGTGGTTCACGGCCAGGGCGCAAGCGTGGCGAGCGAAGCAAATCTCCGAAGATTCTTTTCGCAGATTGACCAGGAGATCTGCAATGTTTTGATGGACGAGCAAGCCCCGCTGATTCTTGCGGCAGTGGAGTATCTGGTACCTATCTATCGAGATGTAAGTCATTACACGCTGCTTCTGGATGAGTTTATCCATGGCAATCCAGACCATACTGCTGCGGGGGAGCTGCATGCACAGGCGTGGCCCGTGGTGAGAGCTCATATCCAAGCGCTGGAGGAGCAGGCCTGGGACAATTTCAGAAAACTGGCGGGGACACCGCGCAGCAGCAACATACTTTCCGACGTTGTGCCGGCAGCCAGACAAGGACGAGTGGGTGCTTTGTTTGTGCCGCTTGGAGTGCAGTGCTGGGGCGTGTGGGACGAACGCCGGCACCGTGTAAACGTTCATGCGGAGCAGATGCCGGGAGATGAAGACCTGCTGAACCTGGCGGCGGTGAGTGTGTATTCGTCCGGGGGGACTGTATTTGCCGTTGATCCGGGCAGGCTGGTGCAATCGCAGCCGGTGGCCGCGATTTACCGGTATTAGCAAAGAGTGCGCACCGATAACTCGAGAATAGGTACCCTTTGTGGCTTCTCTGCGAAGGAGTGTTCTATCCCTGTTTGATCCGGTTGCAGGTGGTGGAAGGGATTCTTGGCGTTGAATAGATCGTCGTGTTTGCGAGGATGGCTAGTCGTTCAGGCCTTTGCCAGCGAGGATTGCGGGGATGCACTTTTCGACACGGGCGATGCGGGTGGCGGTGAATTTGGGCTGGGAGAAGTGGTAGATGTAACCGCGCTGGCGGCCGGGGGTGAGCGCCTGGAAGGCTTTGCGGAGGGCGGCGGACTTGTCGAGTGCGGTTTTGAATTCGGCGGGGATTTCGTAGTCTGAGGTGGATTTCAGCTTGACCTTTTTGCCGGATTTTTCGATCTCGATGGCTTCTGCGATGTAAGCCTTGATGGTGGGCTTGAGTCTGGCTATATCTTTGACGCAGGTGAAGCGGAGCTGACGGCCGGATTGAAGAGCGCCGGGTGTGGCGAGGATTTTTTGGGTGTCTTTGAGCAGCGCGCCTTTGAAGAACAGGAGTGCGCAGTAGTCTTTGAAGCCGTG
>JAGWSG010000026.1 GCA_028876335.1 Acidobacteriota bacterium | reverse complement strand
GGAGGATTCTGCGCGTCATTGGTGCGCCCCGGTGCGCGGATCTTTTTGATAAAAGTAAAAACTCTTTTGAGCCTGGGGGGGGAGGGGGGTACTCCGGTCCGGACTGGTTTCTCCCCCGGACAACTTAGAACGCTTACCTCCGAAACTGCGCTGCAGAGGAGTGTTCAGAACCATTGTGCGCTGGAGCAGTGTAATTATCGGCAAAGGTGGAAGAGATTTGTTTCGTTTTGGAGGTGTCGACTTCCGCAGAGTTTTGCCGACAGAGGACAACTGGGATTTCGATCAACGCCAGAAGGGGTGGGATTTGAGTTTGCGGGATGGGAGGGGGAGGGTCTGGAGTGGTTCTGATGCCAAATTGACCAACTCACGAAACGATTCTGGTTGCAGTTCAGGCCCAATTCGTCCAACTGATACACCACCTTCACAACCGACTTGCAATCCAGAGTGCAGCGCTCGGATTTCACCAGGGCGTAGTTCGATGTTCATAACGCGCTCACAGAAGCCTGCAGAATAAATGTGGAGTAAATGCGGGCCAGCGGATAAATCTATATCCAACTTCCCTGCTGAGTCAGTCTTAAAAAATGGTTGATCCGGGGTACCGCGATCGATGCTTACCCTTGCTCTAAGTGCGACCGTGCCAGCCTCATCCTCAACCTTCAGTTCGACCTTGCCGTACTGGTTAGCCTGCGCCGATGCCATTCCGGCAATCGACAGAAAAAAACAGCCCGGCAGCGCGCAGAAGGAACATGCGCACCACGATAGCACTGTTTTGAATTGGAGTTTTGTAACTTGGCTTTAACTAAACTTATCTAACAGCCTTTTTTGCATCGCTCCATGATGGCCGCGTGAAGCCGCTCACGCAGGTCCGAGGGCAAATCGTAAATCTCGTGCGACCGGTAAATTTCAATGGTTTTTCTTGTGGTATTGAGGGTGACTTCGCAGTGGTCGCATCCATGGAGGTGCTCTTCAAGCTCGGTACGGGTCGCCACGTTGACCTCGTTATCAATCAAATCATCCAGAAGCGCAAGAAACTCAGAGCAAGTCACTTCTCACCACCCTTTTTCCTTTTGAAGTAACGGCTCAGCCGCTCGCGCAGTTGCAGGCGGGCACGCAGCAGGCGCGATTTGACGGCAGGCACGCTCAGCCCTAGCGCCTCCGCGGTCTCCTCTGTGGAGAGCCCCTGCACGTCGCGCAGTTCGAAGACCACACGAAAGCCCGGAGGCAACCCCTGAATGGTCTTGCGCAGAATTTCGTTCATTTCCGACTGCGTATAGTTCTGTTCGGGGTCGGGAGCCCAGTCGGCCAGGTCGCGCGGAACACTTCCCTCTTCGGTCTCGACATCCTCGTCGATTGAGACCATTTTGCCTGTACGCCGCTTGCGCAGGCGCATCAGGCTTTCGTTCACTGCGATTCGTACCAACCATGTATAAAACTTCGAGTTCCCTTGAAATTGGTCCAGCTTTTCGTACGCCTTCAGGAATGCATCCTGCATGACGTCTTCTGCATCTTCGCGGTTCTGCGTAATGTGCTGGGAAATGCGGAAAATCTGACGTTCGTACTTCCGCACCAGCTCATCATAGGCAGAGATATCGCCCGCTCGCACCTTCTCGACTAACGCTATGTCGGGGTGCTGTTCGTTCTCGCCCGCAATTGGTTGGATGGTAGCCATGGCAGTTGGTTGCGAAAAATCTCCGGGAAAGGAATCTGGGAAACCCGGAATCGCTCTAATCCCAGTGTAATGGATGGGTCAAATGCGGACCAAACCGGTCCGGCAGTATCCATTCCGTACCTGGTCTTTGCAAGGAATATAACCGCACACCTCTGGGTCTCTTGCGTCCAACTAAAAGAGGCATAGAGTGTTTCTATGAAGGTTGTTCTTCTCTCCTCCCGATCCGCCCCGGCCCGCTGGCTGGCAGGTGCGCTGTCGCTTTGGCTTGCAGTGTCTCCCATGAGCGCGTTTGGCCTTGGCGATACCCCGGGGTCTGCGGCCAAGTCCACCTCCTCGTCCACACAAAAAACCAGCAAAAAGAGCAGCACACACACGGCCGCGTCGAAAAAGTCCAAAGCACGGAAGAGCACCCATCAGAGGCGCAGCTCAATTCATCGCAGAAAACGCCGGCCCTCAGCCAAGGCTCGCCGCATCCGCCGCGCTTTTGTGGCGTCAGAAGAATTGCGCCCCATGGCGCAGCAACTAATCGCCATGCGCACTCCGGAGGCCTACAACGGTGTAGCCGCGTATGCACATAAACACACAGGTGACGCCGCTGCCACCGCGTATCTCGCCCTTGGCTATGCCTATCTGCTGGACAAAAAGTACCCGGATGCCATTGCCAATCTGCAGCACGCACGCCGCGCCGGCAACGCGCTGGACGACTATGCCGAATACTTCGAGGTAAAGGCGGAGATTGCTGCCGATGACAACAAGGAAGCTGCCAAGCTTGTGCATGGCTTTGAGAAGCGCTTTCCCAGCAGCATTTTCAACGATCAGATTCCGGAGCTTGAAGCCAGCGCTTACATCGGCATGAATGATGCCGCCGCGGCCGAGCGTGTTCTCAACGCGGCCGCTTCAACTTCCTCGGCACGGCGTCCAGGTTTAGAACTGGCACGCGCGCAGGTGGCGGAAAAGCTGAACCAAAACGCAACAGCAATCAGCTTGTACAAGCACCTGCTGCTCACCTTCCCTCTTAGCTCGGAGGCATCCACCGCAAGCGATCGCCTGAAGGCTCTCGGCGCCGACGACACACTCACTTTTGCTGAGATGCGCAGCCTGGCTGATGCCTACTATCGGGCTCATCGCTATCGTGAAGCGAGCAGTGCGTTTCACTCACTTGCCGGTAAAAGCGGCCTCGACACAAATACGCGCAACAGTTTTCTGGTTTCTGCCGCGGATTGCGACCGCAAACTGAACAAGCTCAGCATTGATGACGCCGAAGCACTGCCCGATACGCAGGACGAAAACGGCGCGCATCGCATGTATCTGCTGATGGAACTGGCCCGCGACCGTTCTGACACAGACACACAGCAAGCTATCGTGAGCCAGATGGAAACGCGCTTCCCTTCAAGCCCATGGCTGGCTGAGGCGCTTTTCTCCAGCGGCAACATGTATTTGTTGAAGCGGGATTATCCAAAAGCGATTGAATACTACGGCTATCTGGCCGACCACCTGCCTGCCAACAAATATGCAGCGACTGCCAACTGGCGCGCCGGATGGCTGAATTATCGTCTCAACAAAGTTGCGGAAGCCTCACGGCTTTTCGACGCGCAGATCAACCGCTACCCCAGCGCCAATGAAACGGTTTCAGCCCTTTACTGGCGTGGACGCCTGTACGAAACGCGAGACCACAATCCGGCGCATGCCGTTTCAAACTACCGCGCCATCGTGCGCACTTATCAGCACTACTACTACGCGCAGCTTGCGCGCGAACGACTGGCCACGCTGGGCAATACGCAGCCTGCGGACACGCCGATTCTGGACCAGTTCCAACCCGCAGCGCCGCCGGAGCTGGATGACAGTTTTCCCGAGGATAGCGAGCACCTGGCCAAGGCAAAACTTCTGGCGAATGCGGGACTGAACAGTTACATTGACGACGAAATCTCCGCCGATCCCGACTCAAAGAACTGGAGCGCCCTGGCTGAAGCGCAGATCTATGCCTCCTACGGCGAGACCTACCGCGCATTGCGCTCGTTGAAGCGTGCTCTTCCCTCTGCCGCAAGCACGCCGTTCAAATCCATTCCGTATGTCTATTGGCGCATTCTCTTCCCCGAGCCCTACTGGACGACAATCAAGACCGAATCGGCCAAGTACAACCTTGATCCCTATCTGGTGGCTTCGCTGATCCGGCAGGAGTCGGAGTTCAACCCGACTGTTGTCTCCTACGCCAACGCCTATGGACTCATGCAACTGCTTCCTTCGGTAGGCCGTGAAATGGCGAGGAAGGAGGGCATGCGCAATTTCCGCACCTTCCAACTGCTTGATCCGCAAATCAATATCAAGCTCGGGACACGCTACCTGCGCCAGATGATTGATCAGTTTGGCGGTGTGACCGAATATGCCCTTGCCGCTTACAACGCTGGTGGAAGCCGCGTTGCCGACTGGCGCGACGCGGGCACTTATCAGGGAATGGACGAGTTCATTGAATCCATTCCTTTCACGCAGACACGCGAATATGTGCAGGCAATCCTGCGCAATATTGAGATTTACAAAGGCCTTGCGAATGCCGGCAATCTGAGCGCGGCAACGACAGGCGACCGCTCCTCACTGAACTGAAATCCGCCGAACCGGTCACGGCACAGGTTACTGGTTCGGCACCAGGCTCTCCGGTTTCCGATTGACCACCGTAGATGTGGGCTGCACACTGAGTCCAATTGGAAGCCGCAGTAAGTCTTGCTTTTCGTAGCATCTGCTCTTAGGCACGCAATGATTCAGCCAACCGGCAATCAGAACGCGAACGGATAGCCAACAGAGGGAGGGTCGGATGTCACCAGAAATGCAGTTTCTTGAAGAGTGGATTCCCGACAAGATGGATCCAGGAACGATCTTCGTTCTCGAAAATCAGACCAAGCTGGGCCAGCAAAGCAATCCTTATGTAGCCGTAATGTCGTGTCCTCGCTGCGGAACCATGGGCCTCATCACGCGCCTGCAGCTTTGTGCCGGTGAGATTATGATTTGCGGAGGGGACTTTTGCTCGGCAGAATACCGCCTGGACGGAGAGAAAATTCTTTACCGACCACCGCAATAGCCAGATTCTCCCGTGTCCTACTCCCCCATCTACCTGCGCTCTCAGCATCCCTTCAAGTACCATGGAAATAAGCCTGCATTCCCTTCCGCCCGGATGGCGAAATCGGCAGACGCAGCGGACTTAAAATCGTAAAAGTTTATGCCTTTATTTTGCATAAATATAAGATAAATAAGTAGTTAGAGAAAGAATGCAGTGACCTCAAAGCTGACGCAACCCTTACACATTTTTCGTGGTATTCATGGAGGGTATGGAGGTGAATGTTCATGTCCGAACGGTTCACGATCCTCGGCGGCAAGGTACACATCTACCGGCGTCCCAATAGCTCAAGCTGGCAGTGCGCGAGCTTTCTGGCAGGAAAGAATCGACGCACAACCACCAAAGAAGACAGTCTGTCGAAGGCCAAAGAGGTAGCTGAAGACTGGTACTTGCAGCTTCGCGGCAAGCTCCGCGATGGAGAATTGCAGGGCGGCAAGCTATTTCGAGAGGCCGCGAAGGTTTATCTCCGCGAGTTCGACATCATTACGCAGGGCCAACGTAGCCCCACATACACGCGGGGCCAGCACGCGCGTACCAACAACTATCTAGTTCCGTTCTTCGGCAATATGGCCCTTCCTGAAATCACAGCGGGCAAAGTAAGTGAGTACCGCATCCAGCGACTCGAAATGTGCAAGGCTCTCCGGGGCAAGCCTCCGGCGCGTAACACCATGCATCAGGAGATCGTCACCCTCCGCCAGATTTTCAAGACGGCGTTGCGGCATGGATGGATCGACCATCTGCCCGATCTGTCAGAGCCATATCGTTCGTCTCCGAAAATCTCCCATCGGGCATGGTTCTCCCCTGAAGAATACAAGCAACTTTACGAAGCCACGCGCAAGCGTGCGCAGCATCCCAAGCAGCCCCGCTTCCAGTGGGAAGCGGAACAGCTTCACGATTACGTTCTGTTTTCCGCCAACACTGGCCTTCGCCCCGACGAGGCGATGCGTCTCCAGTTCCGCGACGTAAAAGTAGTCGAAGACGAGGACAGCGGGCAGACCATTTTGGAGATCGAAGTTCGAGGAAAGCGAGGAGTTGGTTATTGCAAGAGCACAGCAGGGGCAGTGCGTCCATTCGAGCGCCTGAAGGCCCGTCTGCGTCCCGCAGGCGGGCCGGGACGTAAAGGAAGCCGCAAAGATATGGGTGACTGGCAGCAGCCCGGAGCTACTGACCTTCTGTTTCCAAAATGGTCACGCGATTTGTTCAAGGCCATTCTTGAGGAAGAGAAGTTGCAGGTTGACCGCGAGGGCAACCCGCGAACCGCGTATAGCCTTCGTCACACGTACATCTGCTTGCGCCTTCTGGAAGGGGCCGACATCTATCAGATCGCCAAGAACTGCCGGACAAGCGTGGAGATGATCGAAAAATACTATGCGTCTCATCTGAAGACACAACTCAATGCTTCGGCCATCAATGTGATGAGGCCACGTCCAAAGAAAGCTGTGTCGAAGAAGGGGCCACGCAGAGTTGAGGTTGCTCCATTGGCCGATGCAATGTAGTGGCTTATCATAGGTTGTGGCGATTCATGCGGGCGTG
>JAGWSG010000025.1 GCA_028876335.1 Acidobacteriota bacterium | reverse complement strand
CCGATGGAGACTCCGCTGACGGCAGGGGAGATTGCGTTTCGGCAGCACTCAGGCGGCCACACGCCGGGACCGAACTGGCCTACGTTTCTGGAGTTCGCGAGTCGCTATCTGCACGCCGGCGCGACCCATCCTGTGAAGCAACCCTAGGCCGGCTTTTTGGAATGGGGACGGACGCCTATCCCGAACCAACGGAAATTGCTGAAGACAGTGACAGGCGCGGGCGCTGGAGTAGATTACTGCGGCTCTCCATCGATGAGGATTCGCGAACTTGTTCCGAAGCGGTGATAGTTGGTAAACATCGCCTCATTGATGCGCCGAATGGTGCGATCGCTCATGTCGCCACCAAGCCGTGTGCGCGCATCGGAGATCGCCAGGCTCGCAACTGGGCAGGTATAACTCTGGCCGCCGATGGTCACGATGCCGTAGCGCACGGAGACCTGCGCAGTTGTAATGGCCGCTTGCGGATCCATCTCGGCCTCAAGCGTAATCCGCTGGATGGTTCCCACCGTGGGGTCCAGGAAGATCGCGCCGTGGTATCCAGGCGTTCCGTGGTATGCGTTGCCAAGACGCTGATCTTTGCTGCCTTCGTAGGATTTTGGATCTTCTGAGCCGCGCACGCAGCAATAGTCCACCTGGTAGTGGGAGGCAGACTGCGGTACCTGGTATGCAAAGACCGCCACCGGTCCCGATGGACCTTGCTCCCAGTGGCTCCATTGAATTGAGCCTTTGGAGGTATCGCGCAAGATCGTCGCGAGGACAGGGCCGAACTCGCCACTGGAACTGAGTCCTGACGGTGCAGGTCCGCCTTTCGAGCGCTTTCCGTCGGCACTCAGATTGCCAATCGAAATTTCGCGGCCGCCTCGGTAGGTAACCACTTGCTTGAACGTGCCCGCCGTGTGCAGCAGGCTATTGGGAGGCGCCCATCCGCTGTGCGTCACGACTAGAGGTGAATTGTCAAAGCTGCTGGTCAGCCTTTCCGCCAGAAAGTCGGGAAGATGCTGAAAGGTGATCGCCACAAAATGAACAGCTCCATTCAGCATGGCCTGTTGCTCGGGAATCGTCGGCGCAGCCTTTTGTGGAAGCTCTGCGGCTGGAGGATTGAGAAATGCCGAGGAGTCGGCCTGCATCTCTACCGCAATCTCGGTCAGCGGCCCCATCTGGAGAGTCTTTTTCAAATTGGCCACATTTGCCGAGGTGAGCCTCTCGGTCAATTCGATGCCAGCGATCTTCTGTGCCGTGTCGGTGTCGGACTCATGCGCGGCCAACCGGGAGGCAAGCATCTGGTCCAACTGGGCAACAGTCATCTTCGTTCCCGCAAACACGGTGGCGGGAAGGAACAGAGCAATCAGGAAGACTGCAACGCTTCGCATCCAGACTCCTTGCAGGATTCCGCCGGCGATAGCTGGTGGGGACTGGAATCCTCTGGGAAGCGACTATACGCTCCACTAAATCGCTGTAGCAATGCTTTTCTGAACAGATTTCTGAGGCTATTGCCCGCATGCCGAGACACAGCCCTGCTCTCCGCGCTGCAGGCGAATCTGAGCGGCACAGGAGGTTTCATGGTTGTGGATCAGTCGCTAGAGCCGGAGCCCGAATCGGTTGAAGCGGGCAGTTGCAGTTCGACGAGGCCGAAGCGGGTTTGGCCGCCCTTGCTGTCTTCAATGCCGGCGATGTGCTGATGATGTTTGGAGCCGGCTTTCAACTCAAGGCCGCTGCCGAGGTGAATGCCATTGTCCGAGGTGTCCACCTGGACGGTGCTGTGCTTTCCGTTGTCGGCGCAGGTGAGGCCCTCTGAGGTTGCAACGGGCTTGCCGACGGGGGTGGAATTCTGGCAGGTGATGACGTCGCCGTAGCGCGCGAGCGCCTTCTTATAAAAGGCGATGACTTTATCCGGCGCGTCTGGCGTGGAGTAGCTGATGGCGCGAACGCGCAGTTGCCACTCGCCAAATCCCATGTGAACGTCGGCGGACTGGTTGTTTTTGT
>JAGWSG010000024.1 GCA_028876335.1 Acidobacteriota bacterium | reverse complement strand
GTTCGACATTTTGCAGGATCCGCCTCGCTCTTCGATTGGCCGCTTCTCTTCGCGTGTGGACCTGGCAATGCTTGTCTGGCTTATCACTTTTGCTTCGCTGGCCAATGCTGCCTACATGGTTGCGCCTGTTGCCAATTGGATTGGTGTCTTGGCGGAGCGACTTCCATTCTCTGCGTCGAACCTGGGTTCACTCCTTTTACTCGCAGCCGGCTTCGCGCTCTTTTTGCTGGTTTGGCTGGCGTTTTCATGGCTGGTCCGCACGTGGACAGGCCGCGAGTCAGTACGCTATTTTTTCTGCCGCTTTGCGCTGGCAGTGCTTCCGTTGGGATTGGCCGTCTGGGCAGGCCATCTTACATTTCACTTCGCCACTTCGGCGTCATCTATTGCGCCCATCGTGGAGCGCGCGTTTGAAAGTACAACGCCACCTCCAATCGATCACCAGGCGATGCACCATTCGATGGACATGCCAATGACAATGACGATGGCGTCACGGCCATCCGATCTTGTTCTCGTTCCAGGGGCCAGGGGATTCAGTCTCTTCAATCTGCAACTGTGGATACTTGACGCAGGAATGCTCCTCACGCTGTATGTCGGCTGGAGGATTGCGCGGCCGTTTTTCAAATCCGCGTGGACTCGCACTTCGATACTCGTGGCTTGGTTCGTTTATGCGGGCGCATTTTATGCGGCGTCCATCTGGTTGTTTACGCAGCCCATGCAAATGCGGGGAATGGGGATGTGATGCGCAAATTTCTCATCGTAGCTGTATTCGCATTGTGGGCTGCCAGCGCATTCGCCGATGGCGGGAGACTGCGCTTCCGTCAGCAAGCGGGTGACTTCATCGTGACTCTTTTCACCACGCCAGATCCGCTCACCGTGGGACAGGCCGACTTCAGCGTTGCGGTAGAGCAGGCGAATGGTGGTGGGGTAGTGCAGGATGCGGACGTGTCGATCATGCTGACGCCCGCTTCTGGCGGCGACGCAATGCTCATGCTTCATGCAACGCATGGGGCCGCCACCAGCAGGTTTCTTCAGGCGGCCAATTTCTCCATGCCCAACAGCGGCATTTGGAATGTGAAGGTTGTTGTCCAGCGGGGAACGCAGACGGGCGAATGCGTGACACAAGTAAAGGTACTGCCGTTCAGTCCGCTCACGGATCGAATCTTCTGGCAGATCGCTGTGATCCCGCTCTTTGTACTGCTCTTTGCATTCCACAGGTGGCGCAAGCGGGTGTTTTTCGGAAAGCGATTGCGGGAGCGTCATGCCGTGGGAGGATAGGGTTTACCGTATTCCGCGAATACACTCCTGCTTCATCGGTGACAATGGTTGCTATCTTGATTGGGTCGTTTACCTGGGAGTTTTCATGCCGCGTTTCTCTTCGATTGCATCTTTTGCCGCTCTCATCCTTTCCACCGCAGCGCTCCCCGCGCAGACGGCGCACGTTACTTCCAGCGGAGGCAGCATTGCGAATGACCACGTGGCATTGGAGTGGACCGCACGCGAAAATCATCCGCTTAGTCTCTCTTTGCAGGGACTCAAGAGCACGGTTTCACTTGGCTCCCCGTTTGCGCTCGTCATTCATAATCGGGGCATTGTCACCGCAGCCGATCTCGTGCCAAGGCGCGGACCACAGATAGAGCAATTGACCCCCAATCCCAACGCATCGCGTTATGCAGAGCGTGTACCGGGTGTGGCCGTTCGCTACGAATTCGCCGACCCCGAGCACCAATTCACCGCTGAGTGGTCCGTCGTTCTGCGTGAAGGCTCAAGCTACGCGCGCCAATCTCTCACAATTACGACTGGCGATCAATCAGTTCCCATCGACGACATTCGCCTTATCGATCTGCAATCGCCTTCATCGGATCCGACCGCACTCACCGTCTCTGGCACCGTGCAGGGCTCGCCGCTTGTTCTGCAACAGCCCAATGCGGATTTCTACCTCGGATTTGAGCAGCCGCTCAGCACTTCCAGTGTGGTTCAAGGGCGAGGTGTAAGCGAACTAGCCAGTGCGGTTCCGCTCGGCGCGCATCAATCCGCCACTTACTCCTCCGTTATCGGCGTTGCGCAACCGAGACAGCTTCGCCGCGACTTTCTTGCGTATCTTGAGCGCGAGCGTGCTCACCCCTACCGCACCTTCCTTCACTACAACAGTTGGTTCGATATTGGCTTCTTCACGCCCTACACACAGCAGGACGCGCTCACGCGTATTCATGAGATTGGCGAGGAACTGCACGTAAAGCGCGGCGTCACGCTTGACTCCTACCTCTTCGACGATGGCTGGGACGACCACAACGATCTGTGGCGCATTCGCCCCGATTTCAAAGACGGTTTCACGCCGCTGCAGAAAGCGGCCGCGGAATATGGAACCCACATCGGCATCTGGCTCTCACCGTGGGGCGGCTATGGCCCGGCGAAAAAGGAGCGTCTGGCCACTGCGAAACGTGACGGCTTCGAGACCATGAACGGGGGCCTCGCGCTATCCGGCCCCAAGTACTATGCGCGCTTTCATGAGGCCGTAACGGGGCTGGTAAAGAAGTACGGGGTCAATCAATTCAAACTTGATGGCACAGGCAATGTGGACACGGTCGTCAAAGGAAGTCAGTTTTCATCGGACTTTGACGCTGCCATTCACCTCATCCACGATGTGCGCGAACTGAAGCCCGATATTTACATCAACCTTACAACTGGCACATGGCCTTCTCCGTTCTGGCTTATGTATGCCGACTCCATCTGGCGTGGCGGTGACGACACGAGCCAAGAAGGTGTTGGGACCATGCGTGAGCAGTGGATCACCTATCGCGACGCCAGTACTTACAATGAAGTCGTCAAGCGCGGTCCGCTCTATCCGCTCAACTCTCTGATGCTCCACGGCATTGTCTTTGCGCAAAAGGCGCCGCATCTTTCCACGGACCCCGGCAACGACTTTTCGAATGAAGTCCATAGCTACTTTGGCGAGGGGACGCAACTGCAGGAGCTCTACATCACGCCGTCGTTGCTGAGCAATGCCAACTGGGACACACTTGCGGAAGCGGCGAAGTGGTCGCGCCGTAACGCGGACACACTGAAAGATACACACTGGGTGGGCGGAGACCCGCGCTGGTTACAGGTTTATGGCTGGGCCTCCTGGTCGCCGAAGAAAGGCATCCTTACACTTCGCAATCCATCCAACAAGCCACAATCCATCACGCTTGATGTAGCGCGCATCTTTGAATTGCCTGCAGGCGCACCCACGCACTACAGGGCTCATAGCCCTTGGGCAGCCGACGCAGATCAACCGCCGATGTATCTCACCGCCGGGGAGCCGTACACATTTCAACTCGCACCGTTCCAGGTGCTCACGCTGGAGGCGCAGCCGCAATAATTCAGCGGCGGTGACAGGATACGGTCGGTTCCTCAGCGGGGCACTCGCTTGGGACCTATTGGTGCAGTAACCCGGTGATCAGTCCAGCAGTGTGCGCGGCCGATCCGCCTACCGCGGGCAGCCACCATAGGCCATTATGGTTCTTCTTGAACCAATAGCTTGTACCTGCCGCGTACGCGAAGAAGCCGAAGTCCACAGCGAGCTGTCCCGCATGGGACGACGGCATGAGTGGGTTCCCCTCTCGGCATGCATGGGCATCAATGCAGGCTCGCGTCATTTCTGTATCCGCCAGCGCCAGGCCAAGGTGCAGACCGTTCAGCAAAAGATACTTCTTATCGATCACTCGGCTTTCTCTTGGCGTTCGACTGCTGGTGACGGCAAAAGAGGTATCTTCATTGGCCTTCCATTTCCAGGAGGTTTCATTCATATCCGACAGATACGGTTTTGATAGAGTTGCCAGCCTGCTTTGTGGCTGGGGAGCTTCCGGTAGTTTTGTCCACGCTGCAGGTTTAGTCTGAGCGGCGCAAAGTACCGCTCCCATCATCAAAATCCAGTTGATCAGGATTCCTCGTGCTGCATACATCGCTTACCTCAAACGCAGCATTTCTGCGCTTGAGGAAGTCATGAGCAAATGAGGTGTGCTTTTTTGGCATGTTTCGATTGAAATGGTCTAACAATGGGGCAAGCTCCTTTCAAGATACGAGTTGAATCCCTGTATTCCCTCTTTTCCTCATGCAGCCCGTTGAATTGACCTCGCATCGAAGATGTAAGACGTTGTCCACGTGGAGTTGCCCGGGCATGGATATGTGAATCTGATGCGCAACAGTAATTCACAGGATTCCGGATCCGCTGCCATACTGTTTGTTGAGTGTGTCTCACGCACCTTGAATCAAAAGCTCAAGGAACTCAGACCAGAACAGGCAAACTTGAAAGTCTGTGCAAGCGCAGACTAGACGACGTTATCGTGGATTGTGGTTTTTCCTGGTTATTTCAATTTCACTGGCAACACTCTGGTCCGGGAATTCGGAAACCAAATATCCACTTGGCGCTATGATTGGTCATCGCTGGGCCCACTTCCTCCTTTACCTGGCAACAGGCTGCATAGCCTTTCTCGCGTGGCGACTATGGACGGCTCTTGCTGTCTCTGCCGGTATTGCCATCGTCTCTGTCGCTTTGCAGATTGCAAAGGCAAGTCTTGCCCACAGCCCCGTTGACGGGCGCGCGCTGATCGTGAATGTGTTCGGCGTTGTTGCAGGCGTACTCTTGGCGCTTAATATTCTCACCTTCCGCGCCAATTCAACGCGGCATCAAGTCGCCAAGACCGAGGGCCAAGTGCCATCCGGTCCCGAATAGATACAACTAGTCAATATTGCAGTGTTCAAATTAGCCGCATGACACTGGAGCTTGCGGCTAAGCATTACACACCTCCGTATATGTGGCCGGCGTAAATGCGCTGACTGTAAATTAAAGCCAATTCTGGCAGTCCTAAACACCCTCTTAAAAAGCAAAGGCGGCAACCGAAGATTGCACGCCCTCTATCTAACCTGCCCATTTTAGCGGGATGTGGATTCGTGTCCCTTTAAAGTGCGTATCGAGGGCCAGCCGCGTGCTTTCCCACCGCAATGCGATCGCGTTCGTTCAATGGGCGCAGCACTTCAATATCATTCAGATCCACTTGCAGCGAAAAGAATCTTTCTACGTTCGCCAGAGTCAAAACCACGTTGCATTTTCCGCGCAACTCAGTAACCAGGCCCTCCACGTCTTGAAAAACTCCTTGCCGCACGCGTACGCGCGTTCCTACCGCGACCTGCGGATGCGGACGCAGAATGCAGCCGCCGTTCAAGCCTTCGCGGATGCGTGCGACTTCTTCGTCATTCACCATTCCGCTGTGCAAATCGGCCCTCGGGTTTCCGAGCACTCTGAAGATTCCCGGCGTTGAAAGCACGGAAACTCTCTCTCCCGGGGAGTAGCGCACAAAAATGTAGCCCGGAAAGAGCGGACGCTCCAATGTCACTGTTCTGTCAGTCCAGCGTGAACGCTCAGCATAGAGAGGAAGGTAGTGCTCCAGTGAGCGTACAGCCAAATGTTGAGCTACTTTCTTCTCGTGATTTGCCACCACTTGCACGACAGCCCAAGGTGCGTCGTTCATTCTTACCTCGTCAGCGGGGGAAAGAGGGAAACCGGCCCAAAATCAATACAATGGCAGTTTTAAGACCGGACTTCCAGTCTCAACTATTCCATAGGATGCGTGTTTGGACTGTTCTGTTTGACTCACATTTGCGGAATAATTTCGCTGATGAATGCCTACGATTTTGGCCACTCTACACTCGCTCCAATCGGTCAGGTACATAAAACAGTTGATCTGGGCCAAGTTACATTTTCCCCCCAAAATGAAAATCATCTGGTTTGATTGAAGTCTCTCTAGCTAAAAGCCTTAGCAAGGGAGCTCCCTTGAAGAAGAGGCCTGATGCAAGCGCTCCTCTCTCGGCAATCACTGGTTAATCGTCAAACTCCATACCGGGTTTGGAATGTTGCCCACCTAGCTCGGAAAGTCGGACAAAGGGGGGCGTATTAGTACTCCATGTTCTTTCAAAGCTCTCGCTTTCGGGCGAGAGCTTTTTCTTTTGCGCTACTGTAGCGGCCGGTGCGTCGGCGCATGTGGAAAGAAGGACCACCAAGTCACTTCGGCTCCCCGCTAATACGCCATATTGACCGAACTTTCGCACCAGGCATCCTGCATGGAATTCGCCCGCGTATGGCAAGTTAATGGCTTAAAATTGCAAAAGAAGAAAAATTCAATAACTTAATAAAAATATTTGCAAAAATTAAATATATGCATTAATGTCATTCAGGAGCTTGGAAATATCGAGGAGTGCTCATGCCAGATGTTCCCAAATACGCCTCAAAGCCGTCGATGGATTGGCAGGAGTTGCTCCGGGTTTCTCAAGGTGCGCCACTTGTTGTGGAAAGGGTCAGCATCCCCGCACGCCAGGTGACCATTGAGGGGCAGTTCACCCTCCCTGAGCTTGCTCGTCTTACTTTTGAAGATCAGATATTCGTCACCGCATTCGTCCGCGCCCACGGTTCCATCAAGCAAATGGAGCAAATCTTCGGCGTCAGCTACCCCACGATCAAAGCCCGACTGAATCGTATCGGCAGCCAACTTGAGTTTGTTGAGACGAACCCGCAGCCCTCCCGCAGCGAAATTCTCGAACGCCTCAAGAACGGCGAGATTTCTGCCGAGCAGGCCATCAGTGAGTTGGAGGCTTTGAAATGACCCCCAACCTTGCCATCGTCCGCATCCAGGTACCAGAGCATTCGTTTTGGGGATTTCCCATCATCCTTCCGCTCTTTCTGCTTTGGATTCCAGCACTGCTGCTTGCGCCCTTCGCGCTCGTCATTCTCGCCTTTGTATGCGTTGCGGCAAATATCAGCTTTTTCAAAACAGTCACTGCCGCCTGGGGTTTGCTTTGCGCGCTTCCCGGCACCGACGTGCGCGTCACCGCTGAAGGCAAGCGTATCAACGTCAGAATCTTGTGAGGCAACCATGCGTCAACAGCAACAAACCCTCCTCGCTCTCATCGCAGCCGGCCGCATCACAGCAGCCGAGGCTTTGCAACTCGAATCCATATGGGCTGCGCGGCGTCAGCAGGTGCTTGAAGTCTTCGGTGCCATTGCTCTCTGCGTCTTGATCCTTGTTGCTCAGTCCACACAGACCACCGCTGCGGTTCAGTCACTGGGACACAGCGCCATTCATCTCATCCAACACGTTGCGGGAGGTGCGCGATGAACGAAAACAGAAAGCAAATTCTTGAAATGCTCGCGGCAGGCAAAATCACCACTGATGAGGCTGACCGCCTTCTGGCCGCATTAGAGCCTGAAGCAGCCGCATCCACGAGCTTTGGTTCCGGTGCCAAAGGCAGTGCGGACTTC
>JAGWSG010000236.1 GCA_028876335.1 Acidobacteriota bacterium | reverse complement strand
GTCAAAGCTGGGCTCGTTGCCCATGGAGAACTGACCCATCATGGACGTTGAGTCAGGGAACTTGGCCTGGAACTCGTAACGCGAGCGGCCGAGAGGCTCACGGAAGAGCTGATCGAGATTGGCCTCGGCTTTTGCGGGGCCGCCCATGAGTTTGACGAGGCCACCGAAGTCCTGCGCGACGTCCCATGTGTAGGTGTAGCCGTTGTTCTCGTCGTAATAATTGCGACCGCCGAGACCACCGCCAAATTTCGGATCCATGGGCTCGATCCAGTTGCCGTCAGCATCTTTGGGCCACATGAGCGCTTTGTCTGCGCGATAGAGATGCTTGTAGTTCTGCGCACGAGTGAGGAAGAGTTTTTCGTCGTCGGGCTTGTTGAGTACGCGGGCAAGCTGCGCAATGTCCCAGTCGTCGAGGCTGTTTTCAAGCGTGACGGGAACGGGCTGGCGCTTTTCAAACGGGTGGACCATGGGGTCAGTTTCTTTTTCGCCGGGGCGGAGCGCGGGCATGTAGCCGTGCGCGTTGTAGAAATCGTCAAGCGGACCCTTGGGGCCGAGACGCCAGGGAAGATGCGTGTCTTCCAGCGAGCGCTTACGGACGCCTTCATAGGCGGTGGCGAGGTCGAAGTTGTGGATGCCTTTGAACCATGCGTCAGCGAACCAGGGCGCGGCGTGATTGCCGTTCATGCAGGCGTAGTTGCCGGAGGCGAGCGCGAAGGTGGGCATGATGCCGGACTGCTGATACATGCGGACGTAGGACTGAATCTTGTCGGCTTCCATTTGCGGGTTGAGCAGGGTTTGCAGCGGCTCAAGCGCGCGGAAGGTGTCCCAGAGCCAGTTGTCGACGTAGAAGGGGCGCGAGTCAGTGTGGACCTTGTTGTCAAAGGCGCTGAAGTAACGGCCGTCTTCCGTGATGTTGATCATGCGCTCGTAACTGCGATAGAGCGCGGTGTAGAAGACGCGCTTCTGTGCGTCGGTGCCTCCTTCAACCTGAATTTGCCCGAGCACTTCATTCCAACGGGCTTTTGCGGCGTCCTTGATGGCGTCGAAGTCCCATGCAGGGATTTGTTCGTGGAGCGTCTTTTCCGCCTGTTCGGCAGAGATGAATGACACGCCGTAGCGGAAGCCGAGTGTGGAGGCAGAGGACGTGATTGCAAGGCGGTCGCCGTTTTCGATTTTGGTGGCGGTGACGTTTACGGGCGCGCTGAACTGGCCGTAGATGTAAATGGTGAGCGGGCCGACGTGCTCTTCACCGGTGACGGCGTTGTTCGCAAAGTGGAGCGAGCCTTTCTCGCGATTGGACAGGACGAGGGCCGGCGCGGCTTTGGAGTAGGTGAAGCGGAAGTAGCCGGCGCGCGTGGTGGGCGTGAACTCGATGCGGGTTAGGGAATTGTCGAGGCGCGTTGCGTAGTAGTAGGGAGTGGTGACTTCCTGATCGTAGGCCGCGGGCGAGCCGTCGCCGGGCATGATGCTGAAGACCTCTGGCTGGCGGTGCGAACTGATGGTGAGCGGGAAGGAATCGATCTGGTCAGAGAGCGCATCTTCACGCATGGGGTAAACGCGGACCATGCTGTTAGGGATGTAGACAGTGGGGCGCGTGGGTACGAGGAGGATGGAGATGTTGCCGATGGTGGGGTCGACGAATTGGACCTGCGCTGCAGCGGGGAAGGTGACAGCCGCGATAGAGAGGAAGATTCCTGTGGTGAGAGCGATGCGGATACGGCGAAGAGACTTAAATTGGAAACGATTCAATGCACAACCATCCTGAGCGTTTTCTCTAGGCAATGATACTTGCTGAGGTTGGATGGATGCGGTGAGGGAAGTGAACTGGCCTTAGTGCACGAACATCATGGTGACGTGATTGACGACGAAAGCCGCTCCCCATGCGAGGGCGAGCATGTAGGCGAATTGCATGGCGGGCCAGCGCCAACTGTTGGTTTCGCGGCGGACGATGGCCATTGTGGAGGTGCACTGCATGGCGAAGGCGAAGAAGATCATGAGGGCAAGCGCGCCGCCGAGAGTTACGTCGTGGTGCAGAGCGGCCTGCAGGTGGTAGGCCTGTGTGGAGGGATCGGCGCCGTAGAGCGTGCCCATGGTGGCGACCATGACTTCACGTGCGAGTACGGAAGAGAGCAGGCCGATGCCAATCTTCCAGTTGAAGCCGAGCGGTGCGATGGCCGGCTCAATGAAGTGACCGAGTTTGCCAATGACGCTATCCGCGAGTTGAGGAGCGGTCCATGAACCCGAGCCGAGATGGACGGGCGGAATGTGCGCAAGAATCCAAAGCGCCATGGTGACGCAGAGGATGATGGTGCCTGCCTGATAGAGAAAGACGCGTGCGCGATCGACGAGTCGAATGCCGAGTCCGCGGACGGTGGGCATGCGGTACTGCGGCAGCTCAAGAATGAAGGGCGTCTCACTGGACTTGAGGATAGAGCTCTTGAGCATCCATGCGGTGGTCATGGCGGCGACGAAGCCGGCGAGATAGAGGCCGATCATGACGAGGGTCTGCAGGCCGATGAGTCCGTCGAAGTAATAACGTGCCGGAATGAACGCGGCGATGAGGAGCATGTAGACGGGCAGGCGCGCGGAGCATGTCATGAAGGGCGTGACGAGAATGGTGGCGAAGCGGTCACGGCGATTCTCAATGGTGCGCGTGGCCATGATGGCGGGTACGGCGCAGGCGTAGGCAGAGAGAAGCGGGATGAAGGCTTTGCCATTGAGGCCGGTAGTGCGCATGACGCGATCGGCGATGAGCGCGGCGCGCGCGAGATAGCCGGAGTCTTCAAGGACGCCGATGAAGAGGAAGAGCAGGAGAATCTGGGGGAGGAAAACGAGTACAGAAGAGATACCTGTCCAGGCGCCATCGATAAGAATGGAGCGGATCCAGCCGGCGGGGAGCAGCGGGGCGATCAAGTTGCCGATCTGCGCGAGGACGTCTCCGAAGCCGTCAGAAAGTGGCTGGCCGAGGGAGAAAACGACTTCAAAGACGGCGATGACGACGACGAGGAACAGTAATGGTCCCCAGATGCGATGGAGAAGGATGTTGTCGAGCTTGCGTGTGTTTTCCGCGGAAAGGGGCGCGCGATAGCCGGTGCGCTTGCTGACCTGTGCGGCCCACTTGTGCGTGCTGGCTGCGTTGCCGAGAACGGGCAAGGTGAGCGACTGATTGGGCTTTGCTGCCGGGTCTGTGCGCTGGTTGAGAAAGAGTGATATGGCCTCAAGTCCCTTGCCCTGGACAGCGCTGATTTGCGCAACGGGGGAACCGAGTTCGCGGGCGAGTTGAAGAGCGTCAATCACTCCACCGCGCGACTCCATCAGGTCCGTCATGTTGAGGAGGATGAGCGTGGGCAGGCCGAGAGCGAGCACGGGCGCGGCGAGCATGAGCTGACGCGTGAGGTGCAGGGAATCGAGAACAAGGAGTACTGCGTCTGGTCTGGGAGTGCCGGGCATTCTGCCTTCGAGCACATCGACGGAGACGCGCGCATCTTCCGAGTAGGCATCGAGCGAATAGACACCGGGCAGATCGATGAGCGTGAGGTCTGCGCGTCCAATGCCTGCCATGACGCCCATGCGCTGCTCTACAGTGACGCCGGGGTAGTTGGCCACCTTCTGGCGGAGTCCTGTGAGGCGGTTGAAGAGCGTGGACTTGCCGGAGTTGGGGGGGCCGATGAGCGCAATGGTGCGGATGGCCCCCAGTGTTGGTGGAGCCTTGGGTGGTTCAAATGCGGGAGTTGTGCAGCAACTGCTGCTCATCGTGTGGCCTCAACCAAATCTGGAGCCTTTTCCACGGCGGCCTGCGCCGTTTCGCGGTCCGAATCATTGAGGGCACGGACGCGGATGGATCTGGCGGTATCGGAGCGGAGAGCAATTTCCAATCCATCGACGAGATAGACAGTCGGGTCGCCAGCGGGAGCACGGCGTACGGCCATCACGCGCGCATCGGGCACGAAGCCCATATGCATCAGGTGGTTCTGGACGAGCATGGGAAGGTCAAGTGCGACCAAAATGCCACTCTCGCCTATCTCTAATTCGCTTAGCTTGCTCAACTGCCGGACTCCCAAAGGGCGAGCATAGAATGCGGCCCAGAAACTACGACCGGAATAGTCGGACTTCAGTATACGACCAATTTGGTCTGAGTCGCAAATGATCTCATTATTTGTGCGTTGCAGCATACTTCCGTCCTGACTGACCGTCTAGCGTATGGCCTGTTGTGTGCTGTACTTACGTCCTTTGTCAATCCCGGATTAACGCCCCGGAAGCTCCATTGTGGGGAGGCAGGGCGCTTGCTGAAGGTGATGGTGATCACTAAAGAATGGGGGCAGTTGTAAAGGAAACACATGTTTGGAGTTGGCACTTGCGGTATATTCGCGCTTGAATCCGGAGGATGATGGGCGATGATGGAGGGCGAGGACATGCGATGACAGCGAGCGAATTTAAAGAAAGCCTGCAGGGTGAGGCTCCGCCGGAGGGATGCGCGCCCGCGGTGGCTGCGTTGTGGTGGGATGCGCGCGGCGATTGGGACAAGGCGCACAAACTGGTGGACGATCTGGAGTCCACCGAAGGCATGGCTGTACACGCTTATCTGCATCGCAAAGAAGGCGTGGAGTGGAACTCAGAGTTCTGGTACCGGCGTTCAGGGAAGCAGTATTGCCGTCCGACTCTTGAAGAAGAGTGGGACGCGCTGGTGGAAGGCTTGCTGAAGGAAGCCTGATGCGTGCGTGTAGCTTAGCGCGCGCCGTACACCGGAATCGCCGCTCCGTGAATTGCTGAAGCCTGATCGCTGGCGAGGAACAGAATCACGCGTGCAAGCTCTTCCGGTTTGGGCCAGGTTGAGAAGTCCGCGTCCGGCATGGCCTTTCGGTTCGCATCTGTATCAATAATGCTGGGAACGATGGAGTTGACGCGAACGCCTGTGCCGTTGAGTTCGCCTGCAAGTGAGCCTACAAAAGCGAGTTCGGCGGCCTTGGATGCGGAGTAGGCGCTGGAGCGCGGACCGTGGTCAAGTGCGGCTTTTGAACTGACGGTGATAATGGCCCCGCTTTTTTGCGCGAGCATGGGTTGCACCGCTGCGCGGAGCATGGTGGCGGATGCGCGGAAGTTGAGGGTGAACATACGCTCAAGAGTGGAGGCGTCCTGCTGCCAGACGGTTTCTCCGCCGGCATAACCGCCGATTGTGTTGACGAAAACATCGAGGCTGGTGTGATTGGCCGTCAGGGAAGCGATGAGGTCACGAACGGCAGATTCATTGGTGACGTCGACTGCGTGGCCGGTGAGGGAGCCTGCAAATGAGCCGGCGTCCTGCTGCAGCTGTGTGAACTCCGCCGGATTGCGGTATGTGACGGCGACTCGTGCTCCTTCTGCAAGGAAGGCAAGCGAGACTGCGCGGCCGAGTCCGCCGGTACCGCCGGTGACGAGAACAAGTTTTCCAGACAGCGAGACATTCATGGGGAGCTCCTGAGGGTGTGCTTTGCGGTGCTCAATGCCAGTGCAAAGAGGTGAGGAACGAAGTTCGGGTCTGGAGTCAGGCTAATTGTTGAAGCGCTGGATGGGCAATTCTGCGGGCAGAGGCGCAGGGGAAGGAATGAAGAAATTGTCGATGCGAAGCGGGTGTGGCTATGATGCGGTGTGCGCGTGATGGAGCCGCGGCGCGTTTTAAAAATTTCAACCACGGGGAAAAGCGATGCAGAGATGGGGAAGACTTTTGGCGATGGCGGTATGTAGTGTTGCGATGACTGGAAGTATGTGGCCGCAGGCACCGGCGAAATATGAACCCACGATTGAGTCGCTGGATAAACATCCACTGCCGCAATGGTATGCCGACGCGAAGCTGGGGATTTTCATTCACTGGGGACTGTACAGCGTGCCGGGATGGGCGCCGGTGAATCATCCTGGCCATGATTTCACTTCAAGCGATTACATAAAGTACAACCCTTACGCGGAGTGGTACCTGAATGTGCTGCGCATTCCGGGCTCTCCGACGGCGGAGTACCACAAGGAGCATTACGGCACGAATTTTGGTTATTACGATTTTTCGAAGCAATTTAACGAAGAGTCAAAGAAGTGGAATCCGGATGCGATGGCGGCAATTTTCAAGATGGCCGGTGCACGTTACGTAGTGCTGACGACCAAGCACCATGAAGGCTTCACTCTTTGGCCGAGTACGACTCCAAACCCGAACCCCAGCCTGAAGCCAGGCCAACTGCACGCAGAACGCGACATCGTGGGCGATTTGACGGCGGCGGTGCGCAAAGAGGGTATGCGCATGGGGCTTTACTACTCGGGTGGATACGATTGGACATTCGATAGCGGGCCAATTGAAACGGCCTCAGATTACCAGACAGTAAAGCCCGAGAGCCTTGCCTACGGCCGCTATGCGAATGCGCAGATTCATGAACTGATTGAGAAGTACAAGCCTGCCGTGTTGTGGAACGATATTGACTGGCCGAAGACGGGCGATGCGCTGGGCGTGGAGGCGGATTATTACAACGCGATTCCAGATGGAGTGATTGACGATCGATTTGGAATCAAGCACTCGGATTTTATTTCGCCGGAATATTCGAAGCTGAATGAGATCAGCAAGAAGAAGTGGGAAGAGTGCCGCGGGCTGGGACGGTCGTTCGGTTACAACCGTGCGGAAGGCGAGAATGAGACGATTGCGCCGGCGGATTTAATTGCGCTGCTTGTGGACATTGTGAGCAAGAACGGCAACCTGCTGCTGGATGTGGGCCCGGAGGCGGATGGGACGATTCCGCCGATCCAGATGGACAGGCTGAAGGCTCTGGGCGCGTGGTTGAAACAGAATGGTGATGCCATTTACGGGACGACGCCGTGGAGTGAAGCGGAAGGGAAGAGCCTGGAGGGTGACAGCCTGCGCTTCACGAAGAAGGGCGACGATCTATATGTGACGGTGCTGGGAACGCCGAAGGGCAAGACGCTTTCAATAGCAGGAATCGCTCAGGCTTCGCACGAAGCGGTGATGGAACTGGGTGTGGATGCGCCGCTGGCTACGGACAAGAAGGGATCGACGCTGGTTATTCATCTGCCCGCGACACTGCCTGGCAAGTATGCGTACAGCTTCAAGTTGACGGGATATGCGGGTTAGTGCTGGCTTGTCTTATCGAGCGGGCGATGTTATCCGAGCGTCGGTAGCTTGTCTGCAATGCCGAGCAGGAAGATGAGGCCGATGCCGCAACTGTAGACAGCGCCCGTCCATGCGATGGCGTGGTAGAGGCGTGGGCGGGAGTTGCCGGATTTGAATGCGCCGCCGAGTGCGGCGGTCATGGCGGCGTTCATGGCAACGAGGCCGACGGCGAAGGCGGCGAGGCCGAGCATGCCGCGCGACGTGCCGCCAAGATTGGCGGTGAGGAAGAAGAGCGCGAGCTGGCTGGGGGTTTCTGCGCCGATGCCGTGGAGCACGCCAATGAGGAAGACGGATTTTCCGGAGTAGATCCACTGAAAGCGCTGGGGGCGCGGTGCCTGTTTGTCAACGAGGCGGCGACATTGCCAGGCAAGCCACAGAACTCCGTTGATGGCGATGGCGAGACGGCTTTCGACGCGTGCGTGCGTGTGACCATGCGCGTCTTTACGGAGGATGCCGGCAACGACGCCGAGGCCGAGCACGATGAGCGTGAGGCCGATGAGCTTTTCGGTCCAGTGGTCAAGGCCTTGAGGAAGGCCCATGTGCAATTGCAGAACAAGAACGCCAAGGGTGACGACTGTGGCGGCGTGGCCGAGCGCGTACGTAAAGCCGAGGCGAAAGCCGGAGCGCCAGTTCTTTTGGACGGCGGTGATGTCACTGATGGCGGCGAGGTGGTCGTAGTCAAAGCCATGGCGCAGCCCAAGCACCAGGCAGGAGCCGAGCGCAGCGTCGAGTTTCCAGTCGCCGAAAACGGAAATCACGTGGTCAGTATAGAGCAGCGAGGGCCTTGCGTGCGGGGCGGACCGAGTTGTGTGCGGGTGTTTGGTTATAGTGGTGGGTAATTTCGGAAAGAGGCGGGCGTGCCTGTGACGGTTGAATCTGTTGCGAAGGCGGTTGTGCTGCGAGTCATGCGGCTGGGGAGCTTTCTCATTTCATTGTCAGCACTGTACGTATTTACATGGGCGGATTTTCGAACCGATACCATAGTGATGGTGCTGTTTTGCGGTATGCCGCTCCTGAGCTTTCCGGCTTCGCTTGTGTTTTACCGGCGAATCAAGGCGGCGGCGATTGCGCACTGGGCCCTGGCTTTGGTGTATCTGGTGGTCTATTCGATGCTGGACTGGCGGACGTGTTCAGCGTTTGGTTACTGCCAGAGCGTGATGCAGACTGTGCTTGTGACGATGACTGCCTGGCGCGTGCAGGGCATGTATTTGATCGCGGCGGCCGCCACGATTCTGGTGTGGCTTGATGCGCGGTCCGCAAAGCAGAATGAGCACGGGGCCGCGCAGGTGAGGGCCTAACCGGAGAGGCGGACGAGTTCCTGGGCTTCGCGGCGCGGGCCGAGGATGGACATGCGTGGAATGCGGCCGCGGACCATGGCGACTTCATCGCAACGGTGGAGGCGCGGGCAGTTCTGGCAGTCCTTGAAGATTTTGTCGGGCAGGTCGGACTTGTCTTCGACGATGCGGAAGCCGTATTTGAAGAAGAAATCAGGGATGCGTGTGAACAGGCATACGGACTGGACCCCGTGCTGTTCGGCTTCATCGATGAGCGCGCCGAGAATGCGGCCGCCCGCGCCCTGGCCTTTGGCTTCAGGTTTGACGACGATGGAGCGAACCTCACTGAGATGAGGACCGTAAAGGTGAAGCGCGCCGCAACCGAGGAAGACACCAGCGTCAGACTCGGCAACGGTAAAGTCACGCACGTTTTCGCAGATTTCGGCAAATGCACGCTTGAGCAGCGTGCCGTCACCGGAGAGCGAGTTAACGATGTCGTAGATGTTGGAGGCGTCGTGTAGCCGCGCTTTACGCACCTGCATGGGCGGCCTCCTCTTTGGGAAGTAGAGCCGCGATGCGGGCGGTGGAGTTTGCGAGGGCGATTTTGACCTGCGCGCGC